>CANQBY010000086.1 GCA_947589695.1 uncultured Bacilli bacterium | reverse complement strand
ACCACTTACTCGGTCGGTTAATTTTTCTAATTTTCCTTTTTTACTACTTGCTTCTACTACTAACCTCACAATCTCAGAAATGGTGGAATCTTTTCCAATTCTCTCAGCTTTATATTCGATATAACCATTTAAAACTTTACTGCCGGCAATAACTTTATCTCCAACATTTTTCTTATTTTGTTTAGCTTCACCCGTAATAAATGCTTCATCAATGTAGGCATATCCCTTTATAATTTCTCCATCAACGGCAATTTTAGTTCCTATTTTTGCTACTAAAATATCACCTTTTTTAACTTCATCAATCGTTACTTCTTCTATCCCTTGTTCTTTTTTTAAATAGGCTTTCGCCGGTGTAATGGTAACTAATTCTTTAATTGCTGTTTTTGTTTTTTCATGACTTGTTTTCTCAATATATCTTCCTAATTTAATAAAGAAAATAATAATGGCACAAGCTTCAAAATAAATATTAGTTAGATCTCCTTTATTATTTAAAAAATTAATTAAATTAACTAAACTATAAACAAAACTAGCGCTTACTCCTAAAGTTACTAAACTATCCATATTAGGTGCTAAATGGATTAAATTTTTTATTCCTCTAACCAAGATATCTTTTCCATAGATTAAAAAAGGAATAGTAAGTATTAGTAAACTAACAACATAACTTTTGGGATGCTTCATCATATCTAAAAAAGGAATCTTAGGTAAACCAAGCATATGAGCCATACTGATATAAAAAACTAAAAGAGCTAAAATCCCAAAAATAATTAACCTTAATTTTTCATCATTATTTTTTTTCTTATCATCATCTAATTTATATTCTCCTAAACATTCATACCCTGCTTCTTTAATAAATCTTTCTAAATCTTTAACTTTTAATTTATCTTCATATTCAATATAAGCATTAGCCATTACTAAATTAACTGAAGCCTTAATAACCCCATCTTGTTTATTTAAATACTTTTCTACTCTATTTTGACAAGCACTACAACTCATGCCTCCAATTTTTAAAGTTATCTTTTTCATTTTGTTCTACCTATTAAATCTAAAACTTCTAATAAAATATCGTCATTACCCTTTTTTACTTCATCAGCAACACAAGTAGTTAAATGTTCTTTTAACACATACGAAGCAATACTTCCTAAAGAATTTTTTATCGCTGATATTTGAATTAAAACATCATCACAATATCGATCTTCTTCTATCATATTGCAAACTCCTCTAACTTGTCCTTCAATCACTTTTAATCTATTGACTAAATATTTCTTATCTTCGTCACTTCTTTTTTTGGTTCTTACAGCTGTTTTTGGATTCATTTAAAATCCCTCCTCTTTTCCCATTATACTACCCCCAGAGGGTCTAAGTCAAGCTAAAATAAAAAGCTAGAAAAATTCTAACTTTTAATCAACATCTATTAATTCATAATCTCTGGAACCAATATGGAGGTTTTCATCGGCATACACGGTAATATATCTACCATTCTGTCTTTCGATTCTCTCTACTAAATGGTCTCTTCCTTTATCTTTAGAATTATAAACTAAATCTAAACAAGCTTCATCTAAGGCCACTGGATCAGTACTGGCTAAAATACCGATATCTTCCATACATGGTGCCTCCGGATTAGAATCACAATCACAATCGACAGATAAATTATTCATGACATTTATATAGACAATATTGTTTTTCATATAATCCATCACAGCTTGACAAGCTTCAGCCATAGACTCTAAAAATGCATTTTGTTCTGGTAAATTGCCCCATAATTCATCGGGTTTATCTACTTTATTCGCAGTATGAATACGCGTTTTACCAGCACTAGAAGCAACTCCAATACTCATGTTTTTTAAAGCTCCTCCAAAGCCTCCCATCGCATGTCCTTTAAAATGGGATAACATTACCATACTATCATAATTAGCTAAGTGTTTACCCACTAAATCATAAGCTAAATGTTTGCCTCCCCTAACTGGTATTTCCATACTGCCATCTCTATCCATGATATCTACTTCGGCAATATCATAAAAACCATGGGCTTTAATTGTTTGTTCATGCTCTTCTGTGGTATTTCGCTTACCGGCATAAGCAGTATTACATTCTACGATTGTCCCTCTTAATTTTTGTACTAAATCTTTAATTAATTCGGGTTTTAAATAATTGTGTCCTCCCATTTCTCCCGTTGATATTTTAACTGCTACTTTCCCATTCATTGGTTTATTTAAAATTTCATACATTTTAACTAAACTCTCGGGACTAATTTCTTTTGTAAAATAAACTTTGGCTTTTTCCATTATCTTTTCTCCTTTTCTTAATTATAACAAACTTTCTCTTAAAATCAAATTAATTTTTCTTATTTAATAAAATATATTTAAAGTTCTTCAAAAATTTTATTTACCAAAATACTTTTTTCTTAAACTAAGTATTATTACTCCCATTATAACCATACCTCCCACGATTAAAATTGTTTGATATTTTTTATTTATTTTAATTTCTACTTCTTTTTTATTTTCCATCTTATTCTCATTTATATCAATATCTATTAAAGGATCTTCCTCTAATAAATAATTATCATTTATATAATTCCAAATTACTATATGATCTTGCAAATTGTAATATAAATTTCGGACATATGGTGCATTAATGGTTATGGCAAGTATCTCATGGCCTTGATATTCCATTAAACTTGTTAAACATAAACCAGCATAATCGGTATAACCCGTTTTACTTCCTTTAATAAAACTTGTATCAATTCCCGTTTTTTCTTCATAATCTAAAATCGTTGATTTAACTTCTAATCCATTACTCATCACATATTCTCTCGTTGTAAAAATCTTTCTAAACGTCACATTATTTAAAGCATACTTAGCTAATTTTAAAACATCACTAGCTGTACTATATTGGCCACTTATATCTAATCCGGAAGTATTAACAAAATGGGAATTTTCCATTCCTATTTTTATCGCCATCTTATTCATTTCCGAAACAAAATTACTAACTGAACCCTTTAAACTTATCGCCAAACTTTGAGTAGCATCCGCTCCGCTTGGTAAAAGAGAACCATAAAGTAAATCTAAATAGGTTACTTTATCACCCGTCTTTAACCCAGCTTTTGAAGCATTATTAGAAATACCTGCGACCATTTTATCAGTAATTTCCACCATATCTTCAAAATCATCTATTAATTCTATTGCTGTAATTGAAGTAAGTATTTTAGTAAGCGAAGCAATTGGAGTTCTATCATTAATATTTTTATTATATACCATTTCTTCTTCGGTTAAATCATAAATTAACACATTTTTTGAATAAAGTTCTGGTAACTCCCACTCTAAAGCTTTAACCTTCCCTAAAGGGATTAAAAAAATTACCATCAATATTAAAAACCAATTCTTAAACTTCATATCTACCACCTAATATAGCCATTATATCATATAAAAACTATAATATCATCTATTATAGTTTAAAATCATCTAAGAAATCTTCCATCGATAAAGCTTTAGCTTCCCTTTTTTCTTCTGGTTCTATTACTTCTTCTTTTTTTGGCTTTTCTCCAACCGTTTTTTCCATCATTGCTACTTTACTTGCTAAATCTAATTTATATTTACTGACATTTGAACCTGTGGAAGCTAAATCCATAATCGCAATATCACTATTTTTAAAAATATTTATTTCACTCTCCGCCTTTGTTAGTACTAAATCCCGACTAGTTGTTACAAAAGCACTTAATACTTTATAAGTTATCGTTTTTGTTTTCTTTAAAAGTGTACTTCCCTTTTTCGCTCTCGAATGTTTTTCTAAATCACTAATCTTCACTCTTTTAGCTGTTTTATTATCGGTAAATAATGTTAAATATTCTTGGTTTTCATTATAACTACTTAAACTAATTAAATAATCATCTTTTAAACTTATTCCTTTAACTCCTCCCGCTTTTGCTCCAACTATTGGTAATTGTTCTGATTCATAATTTAAGTAATAACCATTATTAGTAACCATTAATATATTTCCTAAATCTTTTCCAATCGCTACCAACTCATCATCTTCTTTTAATTTCATAGCCCCAATTGGTTTCGTACATCTACTTACTTCATAATCTTTCATAAGTGTTCTTTTAGCCATTCCTTTTTTCGTTGCTAAAACTAATATATCATCGGGCTTATACATACAAGAAGCAATAACTTTTTCATTTGTATTAAGCATAATAATATTACTTACATGTTTTCCTAAATCTTTCCATTTAACATCCGGAATCTTATAAACGGGAATATATAAATAATTACCAAAATTCGTAAACACTAAAATCGTATCTAACGTCGTACAATCATATAACCCTGTAATAAAATCTCCTGGTTTTAAAGTAGTATCTTCATTTGAAGCAGCATAACTTTTTGCACTAACTCTTTTTACATATCCTTCATTAGTTACAACCACTACAACATTTTCTTTTGGAATCATTTCTTTCATATCTAACTTAATTTCTTGGGCTACTTCTTCTATTTGTGTTTTTCTTGCTGTCGCATATTCTTTTTTAATCATTTTAAGTTCTTTTTTCATCACATATTTTAAAGCTTCTTCATCACTTAAAATTGCTTTTAATCCTTCAATTAATTTCTTTAATTTAGCCATTTCTTCTTCTAGTTCAATAACATCAGTATTGGTAAGTCTATATAATTGTAACATTACAATTGCTTTAGCTTGTTCTAAAGTAAAGTCAAATTCTTTTACTAAATTAGCTTCTGCATCACTCTTATTTTTACTTCCTCTTATTACTTTAATTACTTGATCTAAAATAGATAAACATTTAATTAAACCTTCTACAATATGCATTCTTTTCTCATAAGTTGCTAAATCAAATTTACTTCTTAAAGTTATAACCTCTTTTTGATGTGCAATATACGCGTCTAATATTTCTAATATTCCTAAAGTTTTGGGTACTCTATTTACAATTGCTACCATATTATAATTATACGAAATTTGTAAATCTGTATTTTTAAATAAATAATTAAGGATTAAATCACTATTAGCCCCCGCTTTTAAATCAATTACAATTCTAAGCCCTTCTCTATCTGATTCATCACGAACTTCCGCCATTCCCTCAAGTTTTTTATCAATTCTAATTCCATCAATTCTATTAACTAACATGGCTTTATTAACATCAAAAGGTATTTCCGAAATAATTATTTTTTCTTTCCCTTTTTCTTTCACAATTTCATATTTTGATTTAACAATTACGCGACCTTTACCTGTTTTAAAGGCTTCTCTAATACCATCAATTCCACAGGCAATTCCCCCCGTAGGAAAATCGGGACCTTTTACAATTTCTAAAATCGTA
>CANQBY010000085.1 GCA_947589695.1 uncultured Bacilli bacterium | reverse complement strand
TTTTATGAAAAGAATCCAAAGACCGCTTAGAAGTAATGCTTATTTTTACGATCCTAATACGACTTTAGCTTATACAGATTTTGAAGGTGAGTGTTCTTGGTATGCAGGACACCGAGCTAATGAAATTTTAGCTAGCATTGGAAGTTCGAAATCATGGGGTTCAATGCCTAATGGAGGGAAATATTGTACAGTTTCAGAAGTAACAAGTGGTGAGTTTAAGACTTCCCGAAATGTTAATGCACCAAAACAGGGTTCTTTAATTTCATGGAGCAATGGCGATGATTTTGGACATGTCGCGGTAGTAGAAGAAGTTTATGATGATGGTTCAATTTTAATAAGTGAAGGTTTTGTTAAATTGGGTATTTATGGAAAGCAAGCAAGACAATATATTAATATTGATCCAACAAGAGTAAATCGGAAAAAGAATTGTGAAGGAAATGGAAGTGGCTGTTTCCAAACGAGAAGAATTTCCGCTTCTCAAATTCAAAATGCAGGTTGGAATGGTTATAGTTTTAATTGCTATATATATTTAGTAGATTAGGAGAGAATATGAAAAGAATAGTTGGGTTATTAATAATTATGTTTTTCTTAACGGGATGTGAAGCTACTTATAATTTAGAAATAGAAGAAGATATTTTTAAAGAAGATATTAAGATTGAAGTGGATAATACTTTAAAAGATGAAACATTAGAAGATTATGGTAATCTTAGTTATAAAGAATTATTTGATCTTAGATATAGAGACCACGAACCAATATATTTTAGTTATGAAAACTATAATCCTTATGAAGAAGAAGATCAAGAAGGAGTAGAATATTATAAACAAGAGATAATAGATAATAATATAAATTATGGAATTAATTATAACTATGATTTTAATATTGATGGTTTTGCTAATTCCAAAGGTGTTAATAGTTGTTATAAAGAATTTTCAGTACAAAAATATAATGATATATATAGTTTAGAAACAAATAATTTAGCAACTTGTTTTGATAATTACCCTTTATTAGATAAATTAACAATTAATTTAAAGATTGATTACCGAATTATTTATCAAAATGCTGATAGTAATAATGATGATATTTATACTTGGATAATTGATCGAGATAATTATCAAAATAAAAATATTAGAGTAAGTTATACCAAAAGTGAAGAATTAACAGAAAAGGAAGAAGAACCAACTAATCCAGTTTCACCAAATGATCCAAGTAATCCTAATAATCCAACTAATCCGGAAGAAAATAATGGTCAAGAGGAAGAAGAAAATTCTATTTTTGATTATATTTTAGTAGGAGCAATAGTATTAATTTTTATTGTTGGTATTTTAGGATATATTAAATATAAAAGTATTAGATAAAAATTTTTTAAAAAGTCAAGTTTTTTCTTGACTATTTTTTATAATTTGATATACTAAAAGTGCGTGATGAAGGGGATAGACAATTTGAACCACTATTTTACGAATGATGAAAATTTAAAAAGTGAGAGAAGAGTTATAAAATATAATTATAATTCTATTTGTTATGAATTTATAAGTGATAATGGGGTATTTTCTAAAAGTAAAATAGATTATGGAAGTAAGATATTAGTAGAGACTTATTTAAAGAATAAGAAAAACATCAAAAATTTTTTAGATGTGGGTTCAGGTTATGGGTTTATAAGTATTGTTTTAAGTAAAGAATTAAAAATAAAGGGATTAGGCATAGATGTTAATAAAAGAGCAATTAAGTTAGCTTTAGAAAATGCCAAAAATAATCAGGTAAGTGTCTCGTTTAAAGAGAGTAATATATATGAACAAGTACAGGGTAAGTATGATTTAATAATTACTAATCCCCCGATTAGAGCAGGGAAAAAAGTAGTGTTAGAAATACTAAGTAAAGCAAAAGATTATTTAGAAAAAGAAGGAGAGATTTGGGCAGTTATTAGAAAAGATCAAGGGGCTAAAAGTATTATAAAAGAGTTAGAGACTCTTTATAAAATAGAAATTAAAGAAAAAAGTAAAGGTTTTTATGTATTTGTTTTAAAAACTAATTGACAAGTTTATAATTTGTTGTTACAATTTTAAATTGGTGACATATTTGTTTTTTCTTTAAATGAGCACTAAAAAAATTTAGATATTGGGGTGAAATCGTGGCTTATAAAGTTGAAAAATTTGGAGACCATAGAGAAAGAAGAACCTTCTCTAGAAGTCGAAACACTATGGAGTTGCAAGATTTACTTGAAATTCAAAAAAAGAGTTATCAAGAATTCTTGGAAGTGGGTATTAAAGAGGTATTTGATGATTTATTCCCAGTTGAATCTTTTACTGGTAATATTTCGCTAGAATTTGGCGAATATTCTTTTGATGTCCCAAGATATTCAGTTAAAGAAGCAAAGGAAAGAATGGTAAACTATGCAGCACCTTTAAAGGTTCAAGCAAGAGTATTTATTCATGAAACGGGAGAAGTAAAAGAACAAGAAATATTCTTAGGCGATATGCCACTTATGACGGAGTCCGGAACATTTATTATCAATGGGGCTGAAAGAGTAATTGTTTCACAATTAGTAAGAAGTCCATCTATTTATTTTAAAAGAGAAGTTGATAAAAATGGTAGAAGAATTATAAGTGGAGAAGTTATACCTAATAAAGGTACTTGGCTTGAGTATGAAGTAGATGCTCGAAATATTATGTATGTAAGAATTGATAGAACAAGAAAAGTTCCAGTTACAACATTTTTAAGAGCAATTGGTTTATCAAGTGATGAAGATATTTATGAGGTATTTGGAGAAAATGATTATTTAACTAATACAATTGAAAAAGATTCAACACGAAATACAGATGAAGCTTTAATTGAAATTTATGAGAAATTAAGACCAGGCGAACCAGCAACTCTTGATAGTAGTAAAAATCAATTAGTAACGAGATTTTTTGATAGATTCCGTTATGACTTAGCTAAAGTAGGTCGGTATAAATTTAATAAAAAATTAAATGTAGTAGATAGATTACTAGGTTGTACTTTAGCGGAAGATATTAAAGATGGAAAAAAGGTTGTTGTAAGTAAAGGTACTTTAGTAACTAAAGAAGTTTTAGAAGTATTAAAGCCAATTTTTGCAGCAGGTTATAATTTAAAGAAAACGATTATTAATGAAGAACTTGATGAATATGATAAAATTCAAGAAGTTTTAGTATATGATAAAGAAAATCCAGAAAGAATTATTAAAATTATTGGTAATGATCAATCTTTGGATGTAAGAAGATTAACAATTCCTGATATTTATGCATCAGTATCTTATTATTTAAATTTACATGATAATATTGGAAATACGGATGAAATTGATAATTTAGGAAATCGAAGAGTAAGACAAGTTGGCGAATTAATTCAAAATGTATTTAGAACTGGTATGGCCAGAATGGAAAGAGTTATAAGAGAGAGAATGACAACTCAAGAACTTGATTCCGTAACACCAAAAACATTAATTAATATTAGACCAGTTACAGCTGCTTTAAAAGAATTCTTTGGATCTTCGCAATTATCCAAATTCATGGATCAAATTAATCCAATTGCAGAACTTACTGATAAGAGACGTTTATCTAGTTTAGGGCCAGGTGGTCTTTCAAGAGATAGAGCGGGTATGGATGTGCGGGATGTTAATGCTTCCCATTATGGTCGGATTTGTCCAATTGAATCACCAGAAGGTCAAAACATTGGTTTGATTACGTCTTTAGCGGGTTATGCGAAGATTAATGAATATGGATTTATTATGACTCCTTATCGAAAAGTAGAAAATGGAGTAGTAACAAAAGATGTTGTTTACATGACTGCGGATGAGGAACAAGATTATTATATTTCCCAAGCAACAGTTAAATTAGATGATAATAATAGAATTATAAATGATGAAATTCTATGTCGGTTAAATGGCGATAACGTAATGGTTAAAAGAGAAGACGTTAATTATGTAGACGTAGCGCCAAGTCAAATTGTGGCCATTACGACAAGTTGTATTCCATTCCTAGAATATGATGATGCGAATAGAACTTTAATGGGTGCCAACATGCAACGGCAAGCAGTACCACTTTTAACAAGTGAAGCGCCAATTGTCGGAACAGGAGTAGAATATATTGCAGCAAGAGATTCGGGCTCAACAGTAGTTTGTAAAGCTGATGGGGTAGTAGAATATGTTGATGCGAAAAAGATTATTGTTAAAAATGCAAAAGGTAAAGATACTTATTATTTAGCCGATTTTGAAAGAACTAATGCGTCAACAGCTCTAAATCATAATCCAATCGTAAGAAAAGGCGATAAAGTACATCGTGGGGAAGTTATTGCTGATGGTCCTTCAACTGATCGAGGAGAACTTGCTTTAGGTAAAAATATGACAGTTGCTTTCATGACCTTTAATGGATATAACTATGAAGATGCAGTTATTTTAAATGAAAGATTAGTTAAAGATGATGTTTATACATCTTTACACTTAGAACATTATGATATAGATTGTCGGGATACAAAGCTTGGTCCGGAAGAGATTACCAGAGATATTCCAAATGTTGGAGAAGAAGCAAGAAAGAATTTGGATTCAAATGGTATTGTTAGAATCGGTACGGAAGTTAAAGAAGGCGATATCCTAGTTGGTAAAGTAACACCAAAAGGTGTCCAAGAACTTACTAGTGAAGAAAAATTATTACATGCCATTTTTGGAGAAAAAACGCGGGAAGTTAGAGATACATCTTTAAGAGTAGAACATGGAGCAGCCGGAATTGTTCATGATGTTAAAGTTTATACAAAAGAAAATTCCGATGAACTTCCAGCAGGTGTATCGAAGATTATTAGAGTTTATATTATCCAAAAAAGAAAAATTCAAGTAGGAGATAAGATGTCTGGTCGTCATGGTAATAAAGGTGTTATTTCCTTAGTACTTCCAGAAGAAGATATGCCTTATTTACCAAATGGTAAACCAGTAGATGTAATGCTTAATCCTTTAGGTGTTCCATCACGTATGAATATCGGACAAATTTTAGAGTTACACTTAGGTATGGCAGGAAAAATGCAAGGAGTACATTATGCAACACCAGTATTTGATAGTGCAACTTGGGATGATATTCGCGAAGAAATGGATACAGCCGGAATGGAACCGGATGGTAAAACCGTTCTTTATAATGGTCGCACCGGTGAACCTTTTGATCAAAGAATTAGTGTGGGTGTTATGTACATGCTTAAGTTACATCATATGGTTGATGATAAGTTACATGCGAGAGCAACAGGACCTTATTCCTTAGTTACCCAACAACCTCTTGGTGGTAAAGCGCAATTCGGTGGTCAACGTTTCGGAGAAATGGAAGTTTGGGCTTTATATGCTTATGGAGCAGCCCATGTGTTACAAGAAATTTTAACAGTTAAAGCCGATGATATTATTGG
>CANQBY010000084.1 GCA_947589695.1 uncultured Bacilli bacterium | reverse complement strand
CTCCTAGAATTACCTCGTCCCGATTTAGTAATTTTTCTTTATATGCCTTATGAAGAAGTATGCAAGTTTAAAGAAGCCAAAGGTGAAACACCCAATATTGATGTCTTACGGATGGCCGAGATTGCTTATTTTGAATTATCTAATGTCTATGATTATAAAAAAGTCAATTGTTTTGCTGACTCAAAATTACGTCCTATCGATGAAATGGGCGCGGAAATATTTAATGAAGTAATAAAATTAATAAAGGAGGAATAAACTTGAACTTAAGCGATTTTGATTATGATTTACCCTTAGATTTAATCGCCCAAACACCCCTTAAAAATCGTGATGAATCTAAACTCTTAATTTTAGATAAAAAAACGGGAGCTCTTAAACATGATCATTTTCATAATATTATCAACGAATTACAATCTCAAGATGTTTTAGTTTTAAATGATACGAAAGTTATTCCTGCTCGTCTTATTGGTACCAAAAAAGATACAGGGGCAGTAATTGAACTTTTATTATTAAAGGAACTAGGGAGTGACATCTGGGAATGTTTATCTAAACCAGCTAAAAGATTAAAAGAGGGGACTTTAATTGAATTTAGTCCTAAATTAACCGCGGAAGTTATCCAAAAATGCGATGAAGGTATTGTTCATGTAAAACTAATTTATAAAGGCATTTTAATGGAAATTTTAGATGAACTAGGGGAAATGCCTCTTCCTCCTTATATTCATGAGAAACTAACGAATAAAGATCGTTATCAAACAGTTTACGCGAAAAATCTTGGTAGTGCTGCTGCTCCCACCGCGGGCCTTCATTTTACTACCAAACTATTAGATGAACTTAAAGCCAAAGGTGTTGAAATTTTATTTGTGACTTTACATGTTGGCTTAGGTACCTTTAGACCAGTTGAAGAGGAAAATGTCTTAGATCATCATATGCATAGTGAATACTACGAAATGAGTGCCGAAGTTGCTGCTAAATTAAATGAAGCTAAAAAGAACCATCAAAAAATCTATGCAGTCGGAACTACTTCCACTCGGGTCTTAGAAACTATCGCCCATAAATATTCCGAGTTTAAAGCTTGTTCGGGCAATACCGATATTTTTATCTATCCTGGTTTTGAATTTAAAGCTATAGATGGTTTAATTACAAACTTTCATTTACCAAAATCTACTTTACTTATGCTTGTAAGTGCTCTAGCCACTCGCGAAATTATTTTAAATGCTTATCACGAAGCTATTAAAAACAATTATCGTTTCTTCTCTTTTGGTGATGCCATGTTTATTAAATAGATACTTAAAAGGTATCTTTTTATTTCTAATCTAATTTCCGTTTTAATATAATTTTATTTATGTTATAATAACCATAAGGAGGGTTAAAAATGTCTAAAATAGTTCAAAAAATTGCTAAACCATATATAAGTGATGATTGTATTCAAGTTATGATTCCTTTTAAAAACGCGATGACCATTTTAAATGAAGAGGGAATTTTATTTCATCAAAAAAATGATTCTAATTTATTATATATCAACAAATATATTGAAGATGAGCGAAGAAAACAGTTTCCATATTCTAATATTCCTTTTCACAATGGTAAAAATGGTCTAAATAAAATGATTTATACTAATCAGTTATTAGAATATGAAAAACCTTATATTAAAATTAGTGATGGTAATCTTACTGAAAATTATGTTCTAAAAGATCAAAGTAATGTTTTTTTAATTGAAAGTAAGATGGAAACCAATAAAAATACTAAGTGCATGACTTATGAAAAATTTCTAGAATTTATCTCACCCCAAAATACCGAAGAAGAACAAACCTTTTATGTTTATATAGATGGAACAATTCCGCTTCCTGATGATCCAAATAGTTTATTTCCCTTTAGAGATATTAAAAAAGCTATGTCTAATTTTATTCAAACTAAATTAGCCCAAAATATTGCTGATTTTAGGGAGTATGAAGTCGAACACAATGACTTAGTAAGTAATTATTTAACCGAAAATCCGTGGTTTTTAAATTATTTAGAAGCAAGCATTAAAAATCTTGATCTATCATTAATAGATTTTAATATTGGAATATTTAAAGATACTACTTTATTAATAATAAGAATAAAAAATCATAATCTAACTATTCAAGGTATCGAAGCAACATTTGTTAAAGGTGATACTTTTCTGGTAGACATTTATGATATTCCGGTAACTAAATATACTTTAGAACAACTAAAATGTGTATCTAAAATATATATAACGAAAGAACCTCATATTTCTTTAAATCTAAATCCCAACCTAACTAGAAGCGATATTAAAACAGCCCAAGAAATGGTTAGAACTCTAAAAAAATAAAAATAAAACTACTTTCATTTTTAATTTAAAAGTAGTTTTTTATTATCTCAAAATTATATAGTTAAATTTAACTCAATTTGTTTCATTTTTAAAGTATCTATAATCTTAGGATTATATTCTATATTAATAGTCATTTTTTCTCTTTCAGCCGATTTTTTTAAAAAGTAATCATCCGTATAATTACTCTTAACTTTTTCTATTCCCTCAATTTCCATTAATTCTTCAATCGCATTTTTAAAACAATATTCACAACATATATTATCTCTAACAATTGTATAATTCTTAGTTTTAAATTCAGCATATTTATTAAAAGAAATAAGAGAGGGAACTTTTATGTCTAAATATAATAAAATTTCTTTTTTTATTATCGCTGGCGTAATTAATTTAGAATCATATTTTAAATAGATATCTAAATATTTTTCACTTTTAATCACAATATCTTGAATACCATTTAAAGCTTTTAAATACTCTTTTAATCCCTTAATTTCCCAACTATCAATTACTATATTTAATTGCGACATTCTTTACTCCCTTTCTTTAATTAATGTATTTAGCTTAAAATGTTTAAGATTAAAATGGTAAATCTTCTTCGTCATCCCAAGTATCGTCTGCCATATTTTTAACTAGTTTTCGTACTGCATTTTTATTTGATTGAATGACTCTTTCATTAACAGGTTCAAATTCTTTTCGTAGTTCTTCAATTTCAGCCTTAGTAAATCCTCTTCCTTCATATCTTCGAAGTATTGATTGAGTTAAGGTTATTCTTATGGCTATTGTATTATCATAAAAATCTTTACTTGTTTGATCCATGGCATTTTTATAGTTTTGAATTTTTGTTGCTAGTTTTTGCATGTTTTCTTCCATATCTTGTTTAATTTCTGGAGTTTCCTTTGTAACTATCTGCGAACTACCAAAACGTCTTGCCCCAAATAATCCAATAGTTGACCATTCGCCAACATATTCATCATCATATTTAGTTCCATCAAAAGCTTTTAAAGGAGTAAGATAAAATAATCTTATCACTTTTTCTGGAAAATACGCTCCAAATACCAGCTTTTCTTCTTTATTAGTACTATTGGAATCAACCACTATTCCTTCAAACCAGCCATCTTCTTGCAATAGAATTTGACCTTGAAACATATATTGGGAGCTAAAACCTTCATAGCAATCTATATTCCAAGAACCCTTAATATATATTAATTTCATCATCAAATCTCTCCTTTATTAGCTATTTAAACTTCTTTGTCTTGTATATTCATTTCGCTTTATTTGGCTATTAATATCTTCACTTAATGCCCTTATATTTCTCTCATAATTAATATTAGATATAATATGTAATATATAAGAATCTACCATCGATAATTCTGCATATTTTTCTTGTTCTTCTTTTACTTTAATGTTTAATTGTTCTTTTGGCATTTTACTTAATCTAATTATTTCTTTTTTCGCATATTGTAATTCTTCCACCGTAAGTTTGCTTAACATTAAATCTTCAATATTCTCTTTAGCCATAAAATCATATACTTCCATATAAACTTCTTCTGAGCAAGTATTAGTCCCATATAATTTAAATAATCTGGCCCAAACTTGATTTTCTTTGTAATTCATTACTTCCTCAAGTTCTTCATAAGATAATTCCGCGATTGTTTTCGAATTTAAATATTCCATTCTTTTCTTTTCAAAATCAGGTTCATAAGATAACCATTTAAGCCATTCAATATCTGGTGTTATATTACTAGTTATATTTCCCGGAATTGCTTTTCCTCCTGATTTTGCCATTATCATTGCTAGTGTTCTATCAAAACTCATAATTAAACCTCCTGTCAGATATTATAGCATATTTTTAAATAAAATTAATATTTTTTCTAAATAATTACTGATCTATGAATAATTTTTAAAGAAAGTTATTTGTACCTTTTTGGGTCTTAATCATAAATTATAATAGGAGTGATTAATACCTAATGGAATATGATTATAAATTTGGCAATAAAGCTTTTAAATACTTTGACAAAAAAGGTTTAGAAGTAAAAGAATTTAATATTTTAGCTCCCGAACAAGAGCAGAAATCCGAGCCTGGTCTGGAGTATTTAATGAAACCCTTACCCATCTTTGATAACCCCAATTATAAAGGAAGTGGCAAACTTAAAGATAAAGTGGCTATTATCACCGGTGGCGATTCTGGTTTAGGCCGCGCTTGCGCAATTGCTTTCATAAAAGAAGGAGCCAAAGTAGTTATCCCATACTATAATGAACATGAGGATGCTAAACAAACGAAAGAATATATTGAAAAGCTAGGAGGGGAGTCTTTATTCCTTTCTGGTGATTTAAGAGATAAAGCTTTCAGTCAAAAAATAGTTAATTGTACTTTAGAAAAATTTGGTAAAATTGATATCTTAGTAAATAATGCGGGTGTTCAGTATCAAAGTGCATGTTTAGAAGACATTAGTGATGAGCAATTTGATACAACCATGCAAGTTAATATATATGGTCTCTTTTATTTAACTAAAGCCGTTTTACCCCACTTAAAATCGGGCAGTTCTATTATTAATTTATCTTCGGTTACAACCTTTTATGGGGAACCAGAATTAATTGATTATGTTACTACTAAAGGAGCTATCGTCGGCTTTACTCGGGCTTTAGCGCGTAATCTTGCCTTAAAAAATATCCGTGTTAATGCGATTGCCCCGGGATTTTTCTGGACGCCCCTTCAACCAGCTTGTTGGGTTAAAGAAAAAATCCCATCTTTAGGTGCCGACTCAGCAATGGCTAGGGGAGCAATGCCTTATGAACTAGCTCCTACCTTTGTCTTTTTAGCTAGTGATGATTCTAGTTATGTAACTGGGCAAGTTATCCATAATAATGGTGGCGAAGTAATGGGTTAAAATAAAAATAGTGTCAACTACACTATTTTTTCTTGTTAAATTTCGAAATTCTGCTATACTAATAATAGGTGATAATTATGCATTTTTATGAAAAATTATTAATCGCTATTGTATTATTTTTAGGTGTTACAATTGGTACCGCAGGTATCATTGGTAATTATGTTAAAGCTGTGGAGCGTAGTAAACCTGTTACCGCCGATCGCATTACTTTTGATTCTTTTTAATAACTTCCGCCGCACTATTACTATAAGCCCGAAATAATCCTCCGGCTCCTAATTTAATC
>CANQBY010000083.1 GCA_947589695.1 uncultured Bacilli bacterium | reverse complement strand
CTCGGTACAATCAACTTCACTTACTAAAACTTGATAATTATATTCTTTATTAATTAAATAAGGAATCCCTTTATCTTCTTTGGTAATAAAATTTCTAATGACACTATGAGGACAAACAAAACTACATTTGCCACATTCCGTACAATTTTCTTTAATCCACTTCGGAGCCATCATATTTGCTCTTCTTTTTTCTAAACTACTAAGTCCATTAGGAAACGTTCCCGTCTTAAAACTTTCTAATTCTCTAACAGTTAAAGTATCTCCTAATCTTTTATTAATTTTACTAAACACATCTAAATTCTCAACTTGTTCTTCTTCTAATATATTATCTATTTTTATTTCTTTTAAATTACCTTTTGCTTCTTTTATTGCTTTAATATTACTTATAACAATATTTTCCCCCTTTGTTTTAAAAGCTTCTTTAATATTATTTTCTAATATTTCTAATGAATTATTAATACCTAATTTATCTAAAATAACCATTTCCATTATTTTACTAATCTTCCCTTTAATTCCTGCTTCCATAGCTATTTTATTGGCATCAATTACATAAACTTTTACATTTCTTTCTTTTAATATTTTTTTATCTTTATTTTTTAAGAAATTATTAATTTCTTTTTCTTCTAAATTAGTATTAATAATTAAAGATCCTTCCTTTTTAATATTAGTAAGCATTTCAAATTTTTTAAAATATTCTAATTTACTTACTACCACTAAACTAGGACTTTGCACATAATAAGGAGCTTTAATATCTTTTTTACCTATTCTTAAATTACTAACTGTAACTCCTCCTGATTTTTTAGAATCATAAGAAAAATATCCATTTACATAATAATCTTCTTTTCCCATAATTTTTAATATATCTTTTGAAGCACTAACCATTCCATCTGAACCATAACCATATATCAAAAATTCTTTTAAACCTAAATCTATCTCATAATCTTCTTTTGGTAAACTTGTATTTGTTAAATCATCAACTATCCCAATTGTAAAATTATTTTTTAATTCCTTATCTAGCATTGTATAAACACTTTTAATATCAGCAGGCGTCGTATTTTTACTAGAAAGGCCATATCTTCCCCCCACCACCTGTATATTTTTATTCTTTAAAGCATTTACTATATCTAAATAAAGAGGTTCCCCATTTGATCCTGCTTCTTTAGTTCGATCTAATACTGCTATATTCTGTACTGTTTCTGGTAATACCTGTAATAAATATTTACTACTAAAAGGCCGATATAAATGCACACTTATTAAGCCATACTTTTTGCCTTTTTTATTTTCTTCATCAATAACTATTTTAATAGTATCACAAACACTTCCCATTGCCACAATTACATTTTTAGCTTCTCTATCTCCATAATAAGTAAAAGGTTTATAATCAGTATGCATAATTTTATTTATTTTTTCCATATAATTATTTACTATATCTGGCAATTTATCATAATCTAAATTTCTTGCTTCTTGTGTTTGAAAGAAAATATCTTCATTAAAAGCCATTCCTTTTTGAATATTATTCCCGATATTTAAAGCTCTATCTTTAAAACTATTAATTTTTTCCCAAGGAACTAATTCTTTTAAATCTTTAACTTCTAATTCTTCTATTTTACTTATTTCATGACTAGTTCTAAATCCATCAAAAAAATGTAAAAAAGGAATGCTAGAATCTATAGCTGCTAGATGGGCAACCGCTGCTAAGTTTTGCGCATCAAATACATTGTTAGAGGAAAGCATAGCAAATCCGGTTTGTCTTGTCGCATAAATATCACTATGATCCCCAAAAATTGATAAAGCATTGGTTGCTACTGTTCGTGCTGCCACATGAATTACTCCCGGAAGCATTTCTCCTGCGATTTTATACATATTAGGTATCATTAAAAGTAATCCTTGACTAGCCGTAAAGGTCGTTGCCAAACTTCCACTTATTAACGCCCCATGAAAAGCTCCCGCTGCTCCCGCTTCACTTTGCATTTCCACTACCTCTACTTGATTATCAAATAAATTATTTTTTTTACTGCGCATAAAATCGATATTTGAAGCCATTGGACTAGAAGGTGTAATTGGATAAATTGTACATAATTCACTAAAATAATAAGCTATATCACTACAAGCTTTATTACCATCACATATTTTCATCATTTGAATCACCTATTAAAATTATATCACGTAACTAAAAGAAAGTCATTTTTTAAATATCTTTTTTCTGTCGAATTTTGTCGAACGAATTTTCTTGCTTAAAGTATTTCTTAAATTTATAATATTCTAAAAACCGATCAAAACCATTTTAAGAAAGAAGGTATTAATATGCAAATTAAAGTTTTAGGCCATACTCTAGATCCGGAACAAACAAAAGCTGCTCTTAGTAATGATACTAATACTATTATTATCGCTGGTGCCGGTTCTGGCAAAAGTTTAACAATGGTTGGTAAAATAAAATATTTAGTGCAAAGTAAAAATATTCCTCTAGCTAATATTTTATGTATTACTTTTACTAATGACGCTGCTTTAAGTTTACAAAAGAAAATTACCCAAGAACTTAATATGCCAAATAAAGTTTATACTTTTCACAAACTCGCTTTAGAAATATTAAAGGCTAACCATATCTCTTATACTATTTGTGAAGATAATTTATTAGATTATTTAATTGATGAAATCCTAACTGCGGTATCTCCCTCTAAATATTTTCGTAATTTCTTTTTTAATCGTAATTATCTTAAATCTCCTGTTTTTCAAAATTATAAAAAAACTATTGCTCGTTTTATTCGTCTTTATATTGGAAAATACTATGATCCTAAATATTTTAATCAAATCCTAAAAGAAGCGCATTCTAAAGATCTTCCCTCTCTTTTAATTATTAAAAAATTATATGAAATGTATTTACTCGAAAAACAAAGTCAAAACTTAATTGATTTTGATGATATGATTTATCTCGCTACTTCTTTAGTAAATGAAAAAGGAATTACCAAACATTATCAATATATAATTATTGACGAATATCAAGATACTTCCCAAGTTAGAGAAAATTTAGTTAAAGCCATTATGCATCAAACTAAAGCTTTATTAACTGTCGTAGGTGATGATTTCCAATCAATTTATCGTTTTTCCGGTTGTAATCTTCATAACTTTTTAAATTTTACCCATAATTTTAAACCAGCTACAGTCCTATATTTAACTAGTACTTATCGCAATAGCCAAGAATTAATTCACATCGCCGGTTCTTTTATCATGCAAAATCCTGAGCAAATTAAAAAGAATCTTACATCTTCTAAATCAATATCTAAACCCTTAATTATTTTATATTATAAAAATCCTCAATCTGATTTTCTTAAAGCTTTAAATTATATAAATTCTTCTAATTTAATGATTCTCGGTCGTAATAACTTAGATATTTATGAGGTTTTAGATAGTAAATATTTATCTAATGATTTAATTACTTATAACCATCAAAATATTTATTATAAAACTATTCATAAATCTAAAGGTTTAGAAGAAGATAATATTTTAATTATTAATCTAACCAATAATACTAACTCTCTACCTTCTAAAATCAAAGATGAACAAATCTTAAAATATATTTTACCACCTAAAGAAACTTATCCTTATGAAGAAGAACGTCGCTTATTTTATGTTGCCCTAACTCGTACTAAAAACTATTGTTATTTATTTGTAGATAAGAAAAACCCTTCAATATTTATTGAAGAGTTACTTAAAAATTATCCTGAATATATTAAAACAGTTTATTTATAATAAATTTAATTCTTTTTTAAACTTTCCTGTAATACCTTTGAAAAGTTTATTCCTTTATTAACCATTCTGACATAGTTACTGTTGTATTTACTATTTTTGAAGATATTTTCTTCTCATGTTCCACTACATCTAATTCTACCATACTAATAAATTCATTCTTTTTTACTTTAATATTCATATAATCTAAGGTTGGATTTGGTAATTTATTTTTATACTCAGGTAACATCGCATACAAAGCATCTTGAGCCATATAATAAGCATCCTCTAAACTATCACCAAAAGTAAATATATCATCAAAATCAATAAATTTAACATTATATTTATTTTTTTCTTTTGTAAATATGGCTGGATAAAAATATTTATTCATAACTTTTTCACTTGTCATCAAATGTTTTTTTTCCTCCCTTCTTTCTAATTATAACAAATCAACATATATATTTTTTTCTTGAGCTTCAATTTTTAAAATTTGATCTCCTTTTACTGCTTTATAAATTAATTCTTCATATGGAATTAATTTTTCATATTCCCCACACTTTTCTTTACTAGGATTTATTACTGGATGTTTCGGTACAAATATTGTACAACAATCTTCAAAAGGTAAAATACTAGTTTCATAAGTATCTATTTTTTTAGCCAAATCAATAATATCTAATTTATCAAAACATGCAACTGGTCTTATAACTGGTATTTTAACTACTTCATTTATAGCATTCATACTCGTTAAAGTTTGACTTGCTACTTGTCCGATAGATTCCCCATTAATTAATATTTTACAATTTTTTCGACTCGCAATAATTGCACTTATTCTATACATCATTCTTCGCATAATCGTAATTAAATACTCATGAGGAATATTTTTATAAATAGCTTCTTGGATTTCGGTAAAATTAATCACATGTAAATTAATATCATTGTTATATACAGCTAGTTTTCTGGCTAACTTTATTACTTTATCTTTTGCTTCAAAACTAGTATGCGGTGGACTTTCAAAATAAATAGCTTCAATCTTAACTCCTCTTTTAATACTCAAATATCCCGCGACTGGTGAATCAATTCCTCCACTAAGCATTAATAAGCCTTTTCCTAAAGTTCCAACTGGATACCCACCTAAACCTTTAATCTTTTCAAAATACACTAAAACATTATCTAAACGGTATTCCATATTTATTAGTATTTCAGGATTTTTAACATCAACTTTTACATTAGGAATATTTTTTAAAATCATAGCTCCCATATCTTTACTTAATTCTACACTAGTTTTAACAATTTTTTTATTACTTCTCCTACTTTCTACTTTAAAAGTTGTAAAAGTTTTATCTTTAAGTAATTCCACTACTTTTTTACTTATTTCATCAAAACTATTTTCGGTAATTATATATCCAATATTAATTTCATGTATTCCAAATATTTTCGTAACTTTATTAATTACTTTATCAAAGTCTTCTTCTGTATGAATAAACATTCTTCCTAAATCATAAGTAATATTTACTTTCATATCTTTTAAAGACCATTCTATATTATCTTTAAGTTTAGTTAAAAAGAAATTAATATTATCTTTTTTTGTAGATAATTCACCATATTTAATAAGTATAACTTTTTCCATAATAATCACAAAAATATTATACTAAATACCTTATTTTTTGTAAAGCAAAAAATAAAGACGAGAGAAAAAGACTCGTCTTAAAAAGTTATTAGGTTTTTTTTATTTTTTTAATTTTAAATTTTAATTATCGTAAAACTTTCTTTGTAGCAGTTCCGATAACACCTAAACTTGATACAGCCATAGTTACTAAACTACCGATTGC
>CANQBY010000082.1 GCA_947589695.1 uncultured Bacilli bacterium | reverse complement strand
CTAGCTTGTAAAATGAGTATTAAAGCCAATTATCATATTAGTCATGAAGAACAAGTAGAACTCCTTCAAGAATTAGTTTTATGTGATAATCCTTATAATTGTCCCCATGGAAGACCCACTATCATTAAATTTAGTATTTATGATTTAGAGCGGATGTTTAAACGTGTTATGAATTAATTTGACAAATAAAAAAAATATGCTATAATAATTCCCTACAAGAAAGGGGATTTTTTTATGAAAAAATTTAAACTAAATCATAATTTCTTTAAAATTTTAGGAATATCTGCTCTAGCTTCTACCACTATTATAAGTGCTTCTTTAACTATAAAAGATCAAAAAACAGAAGAAGAATCTCTTCCTATGACTACTAGCCTAGAAGAACCCGAAGAAAGTTTACCTGTAATGAAAACACCTAGTTTTGAAGAAATTTATGCTTCGGTTATCGCTGATTATGCATCTAGTTTAGAAAATCTAACGGCAGAAGAAACATATGAAACTTTTATCGAATTTTTAAAAACTAATGAATCTAATTTAAATACTTCTTTAAATAATTTAAAACTAAAAACTCTTATGCAAAAATTAGATCTTATTAGTGCTTACCAAGAATATTACGAACCCGATACTTTAAGATTTTTTGATAATACCCAAAATACTTTAAATATTCCAAATCTTGCTTATCTCTTAGGTTTATGTTACTCTAATGACGAATATAATATTTATCGTTATTTCCTTGATAATGGCGAACCTGCTTGGTTTATTACAACTAAAGATGATACTTTAATTTATGCCACTACTTATGAATCATCTACTTTAGTTTATCCGTCCCTATCTTTAATAAGTTTAAAAGATTATTTAGAAACCCAAGATTTAACTAATTATTCTAAAATGAAGTATACTTTAGGTGACTTAGTTATTACTTTATTTGGTATTAATGATAAAATAAGTTCTAAATATAATTCTAGTCAAATAAGTAGTGAAGATGTCTTAATTATTACCAATGAATCTATATTAAATAGTCATGAAGGTAATATAAGTCCTTTATATATTTTAATTCCTAAAGAAACCTATGCTTTTGGTTCTAATATCACTGTTTATCAAGATATCATTAATCCTAGTGCTTTAATTAAAGTTCATGTTAATAAAAAAGGTTTTGAATATTTAGATTTTCAAAATCAAGTATCTATGCGTTCCTATTTAAATGGTGATTCTAAAGGAACTGTCTTTATTCCTTTATATGAATTTTTAACTAAAAATAATCTTCAAGATTTCCAAACTAAAGATAATAATTATAATATTTATAATTTAACTTTAATTTATCAAGAAGCTATAAATAGATTAACTAGTTCTAAAACACGTTAATAGTTTACAAATGCTCTAATTTATGATATATTATATTTACACGAAAGTGTATTAAAAAAGTCGGAGTACCCAAGCCATAGTGGGAATTAAAAAAGCAGGAGAACCCAAGCCAAAGTGGGAATGAAAAAAGTAGGAGATCCCAAGCCAAAGTGGGAATGAAAAAAGTAGGAGTACCCAAGCCATAGTGGGAACCAAAAAAGTTTGATTGATTAGAAATTATTCTAATCTTTTTCTTTTTATTTATTACTTCATACTTCGAATATGCCCAAAAACTGTTAATAAAAAATTAACAATATGACAACTTTTTGTTAAAAATTATTAATTTTTTTTTGGTAATTTTTACCAAATAAAATTTTTTTTCTAAAAAACCAAAAATCGCCGAAATATGCCAAAAAATCCCCCTTGTTTAAACTTTAATTTTATCTTATAATAAATAAGAAAAATAAAGAGTTAACTTGATTAGGAAGTAACACTTCATAGAATAAAATCTCTTAAACTAGTAAAATAAATAGTATGGAGAGTGAATAATATGACAACCTTTAAAAGAGATTTTACATTTAATCAAAATATCATTGAAGTAGTCGCTAGAAACGTTCGTAAATATCGCAAAATGGCTGGTATAACTCAAGAACAATTAGCTCTAGATATTGGAGTATCTAATGATTTCCTTCGTCGTTTTGAAACCACTTTTGGTAAAGAAGGAATGAGTTTAAATACTTTATATAAAATATCTGTTGTTCTAAATGTTTCTATGGATCAATTTTTCATTGAATAATTAAAAAAAATAAACCTATTTCTTTACTCCTCTTTTATCTTTTAAAATTCTTAATATTATTTAGTTTATTAAAAAAAGCTTTATAAATCTTTAAAAACATTGTACAATATAAGTGGTGAAGCATAATGAAAACAAAATATAACTTTGATTTACAAGTATATAAAACTGTTGCTGATAATATTAATAAATATTTAGCTCTTAAAAATATAAGTATCGAAGAACTTGCTACTATCGCCGACATAAAACTTGATTATTTATCTAAGTTTCTAAATTATAATCCAAATTTAACTATATCTATTTATGATTTATATAAAATAAGTGTTATTTTAGATACTAATATCAATAACTTTTTTAATTAAGTGTGTAAAACACTTTTTTTGTTTAAAAATATATTTTCTAAATATAATTAATTAGGAAGTGAATTTATGTTTTTAAACTTAATTAATTTAATTAAAGATATGCTTTTTTTTACAGGTAGTTATTCTAATCAAGTATTCCCTGAACCCTTAAGTACTGAGGAAGAAGAAGCCTGTATCAATGCCATGCTTAAAGGTGATAAGACTGCTCGTAATAAACTTATTGAACATAATTTAAGATTAGTTGCCCATATCGTTAAAAAATATGATAATAATAATTATGATACTGATGATTTAATAAGTATTGGAACTATTGGTTTAATTAAAGGTATTGACTCTTATCAAAAAAGTAAAGCTACTAAAATAACTACTTATGCTGCTCGTTGTATTGAAAATGAAATTCTTATGCATTTTCGGAGTAATAAAAAAAATAATAATACTATTAGTTTAAATGATTCTATTGGATATGATAAAGATGGTAATGAGATTAGCTTAATGGAAGTTATCAAAGATGAAAGCCTAGATATTCTTGATTCTATTCATATCCAAGAAAATATTAGTTTACTTAAAGATTATTTTAAAGTTTTATCTAAAAGAGAACAAGAAATCTTAATAAAAAGATATGGCTTATTAAATGAAGAAGAACAAACCCAAAAAGAAATTGCAAAAAAATTACATATTTCGCGTAGTTATGTCTCCCGTATTGAAAAAAGAGCTTTAACTAAAGTTTTAAGAGAATTTCTTAAAAATAATAAAAGTCTCTAACTTTACAAACCATCTATTTTCTAGTAAAATAAATTTCTGGAGGTTTATTATGACTAATGAATTACAATCAAAAATTTTAAAAATAATTATTGGTGAAGCTAAAGAAGATTTACCCCAAATGGAATATAACTATGTTCTTAAAGCTCTAGCTAATAACTATCATGTTGAGGATACTTGTGCTTATATTGCTCGTTCTTTAATGCGTTTACCAGGAAGACCTAAAAGTTCCTTACAAACCTTCTTTATAATGCGGGCTTATGAATATTTAGTTTTTTTAAATAATGACCATGAACCATCTCATGAAAGTGAAAGACTAAGATAGTCTTTTCTTTTTAAGTACTCTTTACTTTTTAAGTAATTTAAAGTAAAATAATAAAAGAAAGAAGGAATCTTTATGACGACTCAAGAATTAGCTGATTTAATATTTCCGAATATTACCAAAACTATCGCCGATTATGAGAAGGAATATCCTGCTCGTAATCTTCCTGAAGGAGCTAAAGTAGTTAGATATGCGCCATCCCCAACCGGTTTTATGCATATTGGTAATATGATGAGCGCGGTAATTAATTATTGTTTAGCAAAATCTAGCAACGGCATCTTTTTCTTAAGAAATGAAGATACAGATCAAGCTAGAACTGTTGAAGGAGCAGTTGATTTTATTCATCATATTTTAAATTATTATCACTTAACTCCTGATGAATATGAGTATCAAGGTAAGATTGTTGGTAATTATGGCCCTTATATCCAAAGTGAACGAATGGAAATTTATCATACTTTTGTTAAATATTTAATTTCTATTGGTCGCGCTTATCCTTGCTTTTTAACGCCTGAAGAAATAAACGAAATCCGCGAATATCAAACTAAGAGTAAAAAAAGAATTGGTATTTATGGTAAATATGCCAAATGTCGGGATTTAACTCCAGATGAAGCTGCGAAAAGAATTAAAGCTGGGGAAAAATTTGTTATTCGTTTTAAATCCGAAGGGGACTTTAATCGTAAATTTATTTTTGAGGATTTAACGCAAGGTAAAATTGAATTTCCGGAAAATGATTTAGACGTTCCCATTATGAAAAGTGGCGATTTACTTCCAACATATCATTTTGCTCATGTGGTTGATGATCACCTAATGCGTACCACTCATGTTGTCCGTGGGGGCGAATGGATGAGTAGTGTTCCTCTTCATTATGAGTTATTTAAAGCTTTTGGCTATAAAATGCCTAAGTATATTCATACTTCTTTAATTTTAAAGAAAGATTCCGAAACAGGAACGATTAGAAAAATCTCTAAACGAAAAGATCCAGAAGCTTTAATGTTTTTCTATGAAGAAAAAGGCTATCCGGTGATGGCTGTAATTGACGCTGTTTTAACTATTGCTAATTCTAACTTTGAGGAATGGCGTACCAATAATCCGGATAAACCATTTTATGAATTTCCTTTTAGTCCTAAAAAAATGAGTCCTAGTGGTGCTTTATTTGATTTAGATAAATTAGATAATATTAGTAAAAATTATATTTCGAAAATGCGGGCCCAAGACTTATATCAAGAATACTTAAATTGGGCCAAAACTAATAATGAGGATATTTATAATCTAATCAGTAAATATAAAGAAGATACTATTAAATTCTTAAATATTGAAAGAGAATCTAAAAAACCTCGTAAAGATTATGAAAATTATAGTAGTATTTTTCCTAAATCTTGGTATATGTATGATGAAGAGTGGAATAAAGATTTAACCTATGAATTTTTAAAAATAACCAACAAAGAAGAAATAGAAAGTATTATGAAAGATTACTTAACTAATTACTATAATGCTAAAGATACTCAAGATGAATGGTTTACTAAAATTAAAGAATTAGCTACTAAAATGGGTTATCAAGCTGATATGAAACTTTATAAAGAAAATCATGATGCTTATAAAGGAAGTATCGCCGATTTTACAACTGTTATGCGAGTAGTTTTAACCACTCTTAACATGACCCCTAATTTATATGATATAATGCAAATCTTAGGTCCTGAAAGAATGTTAAAACGTTTAGCAATATTTAAAGAAAAATATTGATAAATTTAAAAAAATATTTATTATAATAAAATATGCAACCTCTATTTTGTTCAACATAATAGGGGTTTTATATATATTAAAAAAAGAACCTATCCTAAGATAAGTCCTTTAGTAGCGCCCTATAATTTGTTTGGGCCAAAAGCCTTCTATTTTGTGTATCATATTTCTCTGACCGCCGAAGCTAGGCTGGGGCTACCAACTCCCGTTAATAGAATATGCATTGGAATACATTTCTATTGCTAATTAAATCTTAACATAAAAATTTATTCATGTAAATAAATTTAATTAAAAAGCCTCTGATTAAAGGCCTTACAATTTTTAATTGGTGACTCGTATGGGATTTG
>CANQBY010000081.1 GCA_947589695.1 uncultured Bacilli bacterium | reverse complement strand
CAGATTTTAAGTGGGCATAATTTCCCACTTTTATTATTATGTGAAAGGGTGATTTTTTGGAAACTTTAGAATTGCTAAAAGGAAAGATCAAAGAAGTATTAAAAGATAAAGATATTATCGTGGATAGTATTACCTATCAAAAAAATAGTGCTAATTATAATGTTTTATCCGTAATCTTAGATAAAGTGGGAGGAATTGATTTAGAACAGATTGTAGAAGCAACAAATATAATTAATCCTATCGTAGATGAGTATGATTTTACAGATGATTCTTATATTTTAGATGTGGCGTCAAAAGAAAGAGGTGGAGATAATGAATAGTGAAGAATTCATTAAAGCAGTTAAAAATATTGTCAAAGAAAAAGGAATAAGTGAAGATGTAGTTTTTGAAGGAATGGAACAAGCTTTACTTACAGCTTATAAAAAGAATTTTGATAGTAAAACAAATGCTAGAGTGGAAATAAATAAAGAAACCGGCGAAATTAAGGTTTATTCTTATTTAGTAGTGGTAGATGATGTGGATTTTGGAAGCGAAGAAGTAGATGAGGAAGGTAATGTGGTAAAAATACCACCAGCTATAAATCCGGATGCCCAAATTATTTTAGAACAAGCAGAAGAAATGGTGCCAGGAATTAAAGTAGGAGAGACTATTGAATATGAAGTTACTCCAAAAGATTTTGGAAGAGTAGCGGCTGCGACGGCAAAACAAGTTTTAACTCAAAAAATAAGAGAAGCTGAAAAAAATAGTATAATTGAAGAATTTAAAGATAAACAAGATGAAATGTTACTAGGCTTAGTAGCAATGCAAGATAGTAAAAATTATTATATTGATTTTGGAAGAGCCAGAGGTATTTTGCCAAAATCCGAGATTATTCCGGGAGAGACTATCAAAATGGGTTCTAATATTCGGGTATATGTAACAAAAATAGAAAGTAATACCAAAGGACCACTTATTTTACTTTCTAGAAAACATTATGGTTTTGTAAAAAGATTATTTGAATTAGAAATACCAGAATTACAAGATGGAACTTTAATTATGCATGCTTGTGTTAGAGAAGCAGGAGTAAGAAGTAAAATTGCAGTTTCTACCACGAATGATCGCATTGATCCAATTGGAACTTGTATTGGCGAAAGAGGTTCGAGAATTGCAAGTATTTTAAAAGAACTAAATGGGGAAAAAGTTGATGTAGTACTTTATAGTGAAGATCCAGTAGAATATATTAAAAATGCTTTAAGTCCGGCTAAAAATGCCATTGTAAGTATAACAGATGGAGTAAAAAAAGAAGCTTTGGCTGTAGTAGATGAAAAAGAACTAGCCTTAGCTATAGGGAAATCCGGAAATAATATAAGACTTGCGAGTAGATTAACGAAATACAAAATAAGTATTAAAACAATGCAAGAAATAAATGCTGAAGGTAATAGATAAAATAAGAGGTGCGCAGGAAAATGAAAAAAATACCAATGCGGACTTGTGTAATTACGAAAGAAAAATTAGAAAAAAGAGATTTACTTAGAATCGTTAGAACTCCCGATGGGAAAGTAATCGTAGATGAAAGTGGAAAAGCAAATGGACGGGGAGCTTATTTAAAAAAAGAAGCGGAAGTCATAAAAAAAGCGCAAGCAAATAAAGTATTAGATAGAATACTAGAGGTAGAAATACCCGAAGATGTTTATGAGGAAGCATTAAATATTTGTAAATAAAAGATAAGGAGGATATTATGACAGTTAAAGAATATGCAGTTGATGTTAATTTAAGTGTGGCCGAAGTAATTAAAAAGTGTATTGATTTGGGAATTGAAGTTAAAAGTGGAGATGATTTTTTAACTGATGATGATGTCATTATTTTAGATAATGCCATAAATTTAATTACAGAAGATGAAAATTACGAGGATGAAGATACCATTGATGAAGTGGTAGATGCGATAGTTGAAAGTTCAAATATCACCAAAAATATTAATACCACAGATAAAAAACAAAAATTAAAAAAGAAAAAAGAAACTAACGAAGCTAATGATTATTCTAAATTACGAAAAGAAATGTATAAGAATAAAGACAAATTAATGAAGAATACCAAAGATGAGAAAATTATTCTTTATAAAGATAATATGACAGTTGGGGATTTAGCTAACGAAATTAATATAAGTGGGACAGATATTATTAAAAAATTAATGAGTATGGGCTTAATGCTTTCATTAAATAATGTAATTGACTTTGAAAATGCGGAAATTATTGCTCTTGAATATAACAAAACTTTAAAGAGAGAAGAAACACAAGATGTAGCGAACTTTGAAGAGTATGAGATTGTAGATAATCCGGAAGATTTAGTGAAAAGACCACCAATTGTAACTATCATGGGTCATGTTGATCATGGTAAAACAACCCTTTTAGATTATATTAGAGATTCACATGTAGTGGATACAGAAAGTGGCGGAATTACCCAAGCGATAGGAGCTTATCAAATTAAATATAACGATGAAGCAATAACATTTATTGATACTCCGGGCCATGCAGCTTTTACTGAAATGCGTGCGAGAGGGGCCAGTGTTACCGATATTGTAGTGTTAATTGTCGCAGCCGATGATGGAGTAATGCCTCAAACTAAAGAAGCAGTTGAACATGCTAAACAAGCAAAGGTACCAATAATTGTTGCGGTAAATAAAATTGATAAACCAGCAGCTAATCGCGAGAGAATTAGAACAGAAATGGCTGAAATTGGAATTACCCCAGAAGAATGGGGTGGAGATTATCCATTTATTGATTTATCTGCTAAAACCGGGGAAGGAGTAGATAAGCTTTTAGAGACAATTTTACTTATTAGTGAAATGAAAGAATTTAAAGCTAATCCTTCTAGATATGCAGTTGGTTCGGTAATTGAATCCCGACAAGATAAAAATGTGGGGGGCGTTGCGAGCTTATTAATTTTAAATGGTACTCTTCGGTTAGGGGATCCAATCGTCGTAGGAACAACTTATGGAAAAGTAAGAACGATGAAAAATGATTTAGGCGCTAGTATTACGATGGCTCATCCGGGAACACCAGTAGAAATCACCGGTTTAAATGAAAATCCGAGTGCTGGCGATAAATTCATGGCTTTTGAAACTGAAAAAGAAGCTAAAGAAGTGGCTGAAAAAAGAGCTATCCATCAAAAAGAATCTAAATATAAAAAAGATATTATTTCCTTAGATGATTTATTTAGTAAAATAAATGAAGGGGTAAAAGAAATAAATGTAGTTTTAAAAACCGATGTTCGGGGTTCTGAGGAAGCAGTTAAAAATAGTTTACTTAAAATTAATGTGGAAGGGGTACGCGTTAATGTTATCCGTTCTGGAATTGGAACAGTGACCGAAAGTGATATTGTTTTAGCAAATGCGTCTAATGCCATTATTATTGGTTTTAATGTTAGTCCATCAAACGCGATAAAAGAAATGGCGAAAGAATATAATGTAGATATTCGACTTTATACAATTATTTATAAATGTATTGAAGAAATAGAATTAGCCATGAAAGGTATGCTTGATCCTGAATTTGAAGAACAAATCTTGGGTAGTGCCGAGATTAGAAAAATATTTAAGTTTTCAAAAGTGGGAAATATTGCTGGTTCTTATGTGACTGATGGTTTAATTAAAAATGGAGCTCAAGCCCGAATTATTCGAGATGGCGTAATAATTTATGATGGTAAAATTGCTTCCATTCAAAGAGAAAAAGAAAGTGTGAAAGAAGTTAAAAAAGGTTATGAATGTGGAATAACTTTAGAAAACTTTAGTGATATTCACGAAAGAGATATTATTGAATGCTATCAAATGGTTGAGGTGAAAAGATAATGCCTAGTCATAAATTAGCTAAAATTGCCTCTGAAATGGTGAGAGTGATAAGTGAAATAATTTTTGAAGAAGCACGAGATGAAATTTTAAAAACCATAACCATCACGGACGCTAGAGTATCCAAAGATTTAGGCTATGCCAAAGTTTATTTTACCTCATTAAGTGATTTATCGAAAGAAAGATTAGAAAAAGAAGTAAATGAGGCAAGTGCTTTTATTAGAACAGAACTGGCTAAACGCATGGATTTAAGACATACACCAGAGTTAGAATTTAGATATGATAATTCTATTGAATACGCGAGTAGAATAGAAAATATTATTAAAGAGATTCACGAAAATGAATAAGGGTATTATAGTAGTAAATAAAAGTCCCGGTTTTACTTCACGAGATGTCGTAAATGTTTTAAGTAAAGAGTTTAAAACTAAAAAAATAGGACATACGGGAACACTTGATCCAATTGCTTCAGGTGTTCTTGTTGTTTGTATAGGAAAATATACAAAGTTAGTTAATACATTAACGAGTTTAGATAAAGAATATATTGCGGAGATTAAACTAGGAATAAAAACTGATACTTTAGATATTACAGGGCAAGTTTTAGAAGAAAAAAAGGCTCAAGTTACGCGGAAACAAGTTCAAGAAGTTTTGGAATCTTTTTTGGGAGAATATCAAATGGAAGTTCCAATTTATTCTGCCATAAAGGTGAAGGGTAAAAAACTTTATCAGTATGCCCGCGAAGGTAAAGAAGTAGCTTTACCAATTAAAAAAGTAACAATCTATGATATAGAATTATTAGATTTTAAAGATGATATTATTAAATTTAGAGTTAAAGTTGCTAAAGGAACTTATATTAGAAGCTTAATTAGAGATATATGTGCAAAATTAGGAGTAATGGGAACAATGCAATCTTTAATTAGAACTAAACAAGGATCTTTTAAATTAGAGGAAGCTTATACTTTAGAGGAAATAAAAGAAGGTAAGTATAAAATATTAGAGGTTAGAGATGTCTTAGATGTTTTAGAATATGAACTAGATCAAGAGCTAGAGAAAAAAGTAAGCAATGGGAATAAAATAAAGTTAAATATCAAAAATGATTACATTTTATTTATTAAAAATAAACAAGAAGTGGCATTGTATCAAAAAGATAAGGAAGAATATAAACCTTTAATTATGTTTAAATAGAATAAAGTTGTTAAACTTTATTTTTTTTGAGGGTATTTATTTTCGTAAATAAAGAATTAAGAATATCAGAATCTTCAAGTTTATTTAGAGAAAAAGTTCTTTTACCAGCATGGTTTAGGGAGGTTCCACAGTGATAGATAGTTTTATTATCTAATAGTAAATAACGATCATGAAATGTATCATTACGAATAGTGGTTAAATTAGAATATTGTTCCTGATATTTGGCTAAATCAAGGGCTTTTAAAGCATTTTTCTTTTTGGTAATAAGGATTACAGGACAATTTACTTTAGCAATCATATCAAGTGTAGTTTTATCAGCATAGGAATCAATAATGATTAATTCTTGCTGAGCTTTAGTCATAATATCGACTAATTTAGAATACGCGTCATAGATTTGCCCATCGAAAAAAATAGTATTAATATTGTCTTTATTTTGAAATTGGTTAAATGATTCTTTTAATAGTTTGATATCTTCAGTATTTTGAGTAATTTGATCTTGCAAAGATTGTTTTTCTAATAATTCATTAGAGATGTATTTTCGCATCGCGACAAAGGCGTCCATTATGGCTATACTTACTTTATCTGCGATAGTAGTTCTTAAGACGGAACTAAGCATGGCAACACCTTCTTCGGTGAAGACATAGGGAAGGGTGCGATTCATATTTAAATGTTCTTTTGCGGTTTCAAATTGAAACCGCAAATTAAAAATTTCCGTCTTAGTTAGTTTAAAACAATATCTT
>CANQBY010000080.1 GCA_947589695.1 uncultured Bacilli bacterium | reverse complement strand
TCAAAAGGATAATGATATTGGGCAAAAGGCATAGAACCAGAGTCAAACCAACAGTCTAAAACATCAGGAATGCGGTGCATTTCGCCTCCACACTTTGGACAATTTAGAGTTACTTCATCAATATAAGGTTTATGCAAATCTAAATCATTAGGAAGTTTCGTAGTAGCCATTTTTTGTAGTTCTTCAATACTACCCACCATATGATTATAACCACAAGCACATTTAAAGTAAGGAATTGGAGAACCCCAATAACGACTTCGAGAAATATTCCAGTCTTTAGCATTCGCAATCCAGTTAGCAAATCTTTTTTCGCCAACATAGGCCGGATACCAATTAACTTTTTTATTAGCTTCTACCATTTTATCTTTAAAAGCACTAACTTTAATATAATAACTAGGCATAGAATAATAAATTAAAGGTGTATGACAACGCCAGCAATGAGGATAATCATGCATAATCTTTTGCTTTTTAAATAATTTATCGTTAGTTTTTAAATAATTTAAAACATCTTCGTTGGCGTCAAAGACAAATTTACCAAGCCAAGGACCAGCATTATAACAACCATCTTTACCAACCGGATTTAAAAGAGGTAAATCATATTTTTGACAAGCATTCGCGTCTTCTTCACCAAAAGCAGGAGCAATATGGACAATCCCAGTACCATCTTCCATAGTAACATAATCATCACAAATAACGTAGAAAGCTTTTGATTCCACTTTGATTTCAGGAATTAATTGTTCATATTCGGTATATTCTAAATCCTGACCTTTAAAAGTATCTAAAATAGTTACTTCTTCTCCTAAAACAGAACTTACTAAGGCACTAGCTAAAATAAATTTAGTACCTTTAGATTCCACCAAAGAATAATCGGCATTGGGATTAACACATAAAGCAACATTGGCAAGTAAAGTCCAAGGAGTTGTTGTCCAAACTAAAAAATAAACATCTTCATCTTTTTTCTTAAAAGGAACATAGACAGTGGTAACAGATTCATTAACATATTCTTGGGCAACTTCATGAGTGGCTAAGCCCGTACCACAATGAGGACAATATGGAACTACTCTCGTTCCTTCATAAAATAAATTTTTTTCATAAAACTTTTTTAATATCCACCATTCAGTTTCAATATATTCATTTTTATAAGTTAAATAAGGATTTTCAACATCAATAAATTGACCCATTTTACTAGTTAAATCCGTGAAAGCAGCTTCATTTTCCCGAACACTTTTCCGACATTCATAATTAAATTTATCAATACCTAAAGCTTCGATTTCTTTTTTAGAAGAAATACCTAATTTCTTTTCAACATGATTTTCTATAGGTAGGCCATGCGTATCCCACCCTACTTTACGGGTTACTTTATAACCTTTCATAACTTTATATTTACAAAAAGCGTCTTTTAAGTTTTTAGCAACCATATGATGAAGACCAGGAAAACCATTGGCAAACGCAGGACCATCATAGAATACAAAGCGTTTAGCTTCTGATCTATTTGCTATTTGTTTTTTATTAATTTCATTGATACCACCCCAAGAAGCTAAAATATCAGCTTCAACCTCAGGATATGGACGTTTATCAAGTTCTTTAAAATTTTTCATATTATCAATTCCTTTCTTAATTTTAAATACTTTTATATAGAAAAAAGGTGTTACCTAAAGGGCGGAAATTCCGCGGTACCACCTTAATTTTTAACTTTTAACTCTTAACGCGAGGAGACGTAATATTCTACTTAAGTTCAAATATTAAACTTCCAAGTGATTTCTTAAAAGGTTTTTATTAACTTGCACCAACCGTTAACTCTCTAGAAAAAATAACTTTTAAGCGGCTTGTTCATCGTTTGTACTAGCATTTAAATAATTGGTTGAAAATAAGGAAGTAAGAAGTTTAACTAAGTTTTCTTCTTTTACCTCTTCAACACTATAGTCATTATTTTCATTAAAAACTCGAAAATATTTATATTCACTCGTCGGAATTTCTTCTTCATCAATTCGCACGGTATATAAATACATATGATTATTATAATTAGTTATATCTAAGATTACATATTCTTTATTATCGTCAAAAGTAATTACATCATTAATTTCCATTATAAGCCCCTTCCTTTACTTATTGCTTCATAATTGGCTTGTAAGTGATCGAGATTTTTTTGGACTTCATTAGCGTCATAAACAGCATTTTTTTGATCAAATAAATTTTGTAATTCTTTTATTTTCGCTTCCATCGCCGTCATTAATTCTTCTTTATTAAAGCCTTCCGTAGTAATACCTTCTAGGTAACTATCAGACCGAGCAAGAAGAACTTCTAGGGAATCGAGAGATGGAATCTCGGGAGATTCAGAAGACTCTCCTAGTAAATCACCAATTTCGGCTTCGATTTTAGCAGCACGGTTATCAATATTTTGTTTAACTTCCGCGGTTGAATGAGCAATGTTTTGCTCGATTTCAGAAGCGATTTCGGCAATGCGATCACTATCTTCAACATGAGGTGGTAATTCTTTTATTTCTTCATAAGTATCACTTTTAGCAATTAGAGCATCAGTGGCACCATTTTGGAAAGTAGAAGCAATTTTCTCCTCTAAACTTGTACCTAAATCATGAAGATTAGTTTTTAAATCATATATTTTATTTCGTAATTTAGATGAAAGACTTAAAATCTTATCTTTCGAATGATTACGATCTTTTAGAGGTTTACCATCATGAGGATCTTTATTCACACTATGGATGGTAGCAAAACCACTACCTAAAGCCGCGACAGAAGCAATACAAGTAAGAGTAGCAGTCGAAGCTTTTTGAGCAGCAACACCTAAATTAATAATCTCACCAGCTGAATTAATCCAAGCTCCATTTAGAAAAGAAATATTACTAACACTAGCAATAGCCGTACTCATCGTGTTAAAGAAACCAGCAAGGCCCGGCATTGCAACGGCATTACAACTATTAGCAAAGATTAAAACTTCTGGTAAAGCACTAATAATAGTGGCTGATGCAATCGCACATAAACCAATAGCAATTAATAATTTTTTATGTTCTTTAATATAAGTTAAAGCTTTAGATTTTTTTAATTTACGAACTTTAACTTTAGAATGACTTTCCCCTTCTACAGGTTCAAATGGAACATCCTCAAAAGAATTAACGTCTTTGGGATGATATATTTCATCTAGTTTAGAACGAACAGCTCTGTAACGTTCTTCATCTTTAGCATCTATTTTTAAACCATCAATTTCAATTAAATTAGAAGATTTTTTAGTATCAGTTAGAATATCACCAAGCGTAATTAAATATAAAAATTCTTCGGGTGCATTTAAAGGTATTTTAACACCATTAATAGTTTCATAGCCAGCATTTAATTCTTCATTTTTCGTAGCAATAGTATTTAAGCGAGTTTCAATTTGTTTAATTTCTTCATTATTTAATTCAAAATTAACCTCTTTAGTAACACCATCGGTTTCAAGTTTAGGAAGATTATTTAATTTAGAAATTGTATCCTTATATAACTCAGCATCTGATGCAGCAACCTTAACATCATCTATAGCAACAAGATCAGAAGCTTTTAAGGATTTTTCATAAATATTTTTAAGAATAGCTAAATACTTAAATTCTTCCGCATGGACACTAGCCACTTTTTGATCTTCAATCATCGTATAATTAGATTCTAAATCTTGGCCTTCATTTATTAAAACGAATAACCGAGAATTTATTTCTTGTAATTTAGCATTAACTATTTCTTGCCAATTATCATCCATTATTGGAGTCGTTTCAACTTCGGTATTCGAAGAAGATATTGGAGAAGAGTCCAAATTAGATAAATTTTCTTCAGAGATAGATAAATTATCTTTAAATAACTCTTTTAAATTTTCTTTTAAATCTAAATAAGATTCTTTATCAAATTTACTTATAACCACATCATCAATTACAAGTTGATATTGAGCTTCAGACTGGGTAATTCCAAAAGTAAGCATTTCGGCCATTTCTTTTAAAGCTTTAACTTTATCTCTAGTTTCCGCATTAGTAACAGTTAAGTTAGCTAAAAGATTATTTATTTGATCAAGATATTTTTGATTTTTTACTTCACTTTTAGGTTCGTCTAAAGAATTACTTTCAGCTTCAGTTGATATGGGAGTTGGTTCTAACTCCGCACTCATGACAGGTTCGGGAATTTCTTTTGTTTTGGTTTCTCTTAAAGCATTTAATTTTTGGATGGTAGCTTCATAATTGGAAAGATATTTATTTTCAATTTTAACACCATCAATATCGACTAAATCTTCACCGGCTCTTGCATGTACTAAATAACTATATAAAATATTTAATAAATTAAATTCTTCAGCATCACTTGCTAAAACATAAGTATTAGGAGCAAGAATAGGATTTTCCGTTTCTTTAGCTTTTCTTATTAAAGCTTTAAGTTCTTCATTTATTTCTTTAATTCTAATTTCGTTAACATCAATCTTCGGAATTTCATTTTCAAAATAATGGGTAGCATTAACTAATTCTTTAAATTTAGCAATATTTTCTTCACTTACACTGGCAATATTCCAGACATTAACCATATTATTGCTTGGTTCTTGTAATATTTTAATTATTTCAATAATACGATTAGCTTCGTCAATATCACTAGCTTTTACAGCCCAACTTTTATCCCCAATTTTTTGAGTAACAATTATATCTTGATTAGCCATACCTTGAGTAGCACTAATTTTTTTACCTAATTCATCAAGATAAGCTTCTAAGTCACTTACTAAATCATTTAATTCAGCATTAGGATCTGCGAAAACATCCGTTTTTTCTTCGGCGATACTGTCTTTTTTCAAACGTTTAAAGACATTAGTGTTATTTAATAAATTACGAAAAGCAGCTTCATTTTCGGGATTAATACAGATAAAATCATCTAAGATAGTAATATTATTAGGATCAAGATTATCTAACATTTCATTAAAGTTATATAAACTATCATATTCAGTTTTATCTTTAGCCAAAATACTCCGGCCATCAAGACCAAAAGCAATTTTAGTACCATAGGTAGTTGCGCGATAATCATTTCTAATCCGCGTCATTTCCTCAGCAATAAAATCTTTTACTTTAGCATTAATAGAAGTAGCTAATTTATTTATTTCTTCATCAATAAGTTTTTTATTTTCAAGTAAAGAGTCAATTTCTTTATTAATACGAGTTAAAGTGGTTTGTTGTTCAGCAGTATTACCCATTGTTAAGGCATGTTTTAAATCTTTAACTAATAAATTATAACTCTTATCTAAAGATTTAAGACTAACTTTTAGAGCTTTTAATTTAGCAATATCCCGGGAATTAGTTTCGATAAGTTCATAACTTTTAGAATCATAATATTCGTTATTTTCGAAAGCTAATTCATTAGTTAAAGTATTATATACATCCGTAATATAATCCATTTCTTTAGTAATTATAACATTATTTAAATAAGCAAAATAATTATAAGCATTAGCTTGAAATTCATCAGCCCGACCTTTTTTTACATAAACTTTAGTATTACCAACAGGTTCTAAATCAGCTTCATCAAGATTTTGAGCTTCTTTAATAATTTCTAACAGAGTGTTTTTGATTAAATTATAGTCCATAAAACTGCCCTCTTTCACACCTAAAAATATAATTTCGTTACTATTGTAACATACTTTTTTAAAATTTACAATTTAAAATACTTGTAAAATCGGAATTTACATCTACTAAAGAAGGCAAAAATATGATATTATTATATATAGAGATAGAAAGAGGATGCCAGATGAATCCAAATATATTTAGAGAATATGATATTAGAGGAGTTTACCCTGAGACAATTAATGAAACAGTAGCTTATACGATTGGCAGAA
>CANQBY010000079.1 GCA_947589695.1 uncultured Bacilli bacterium | reverse complement strand
AACCACTGTAAGTTTTTTTCGTATTTCCAATCTCTAAATTTAACTTGACTCCAATAAAAGGAGCAAGACCATCACCTAGACACATAGTTAAAACTCCAATACCATAGAAAGGTAAAAACGAAGGTTTTAAATAGGTAATAAAAGCTAAAATAGTAAAACTTAAGGCATAATAAACAGTTCCATAAGAAGGGTTAGCTTTCTTAGATAAAGATTTTATTAAATCTTTTTTTAATAATATATAATTAATAAAAATAAAACTTAGAGGTGGGATTATTAAATGAATTGAGGTTTTAAAGAAGTAAACCATTATAAACCAAGAAAAACCAACCCAAATATGGATAAGTTTACGTGCTGTTTCTTCTTTTAAATTACATTTAGTTTTTAAAAGGCTAATTATAATTAAAACTAAAAATAAATAGAAATATGTAAAAAAATAACCCATTAATATTTTCATAAGTACCTCTATGTTAATTATACCATTTATTTGAAAATTTTAAAGAGTTATTAAATTTTATTAGTTCATTTAGTGGGATTTTATTTTTTTAACGAATTATAATATGTTCAAAATATTGCTCTTGAAATTCTGTTAAAGCATTAATAGCTTCATCACTATAGTTTTTATTTTCAGGAACGATAATTAATTTATCGTCATTGTCATTAGTGCGATGGATTATAGCTATACATTTACCTTCAAAATCATTTAAAGGTTCAAAAACACCTAATAAATAACAATCTAATTCTTCACCATCACCACTGATGGTATTAGGAATGTAACCATAATTTACGGGATAGATAAAATCATGTTTAGGATGTTTACTTCCTAAAGGGCGATCAATTTTAATTTTTAATGTTTTATTTAAATATTTTTTATTTTCCATATTTCCTCCTTATTTTTTTATGTAAATATTTTGATAATTTTGGGTTTATTTGTTAACACTTTTAAATTAATTAAAGTTATAAATGAACTTTTAAAACATTGAATAGATTAACATTTACTGAATTGAGGTGACCTAAAGGTTTAAAAGGCATTTTTGTTGTCTATCTATTGTCTACATATTAATCTTTTCTATACTTTAACGATGATCCTCTATTTGTTAAATAAATCACTATGACTTACCGAATCTATTAATAAAAGCAATAACTCGTTATCGTTGTATTGATAAATTAATAGCCAGTCGGGTCTTATATGACACTCGCAACAGTTTTTATAATTCTTATCATCTATTAGTTTATGGTTTCTATATTTTGGGTCTAACTCTTCTTTAAATGCTAGTTTATCGATAACGTCTAATAACTCATCAATATTTTTATTTTGTTTTTGTATTTTCTTTAAAGACTTTTTAAACTTTGTAGAAAATACTACCTCATATTTATAATTAGTCATCTGATAACAATGCTTTCTTTAAATCTTCCCTATTATTGTATCTAGGGTATTTTTGGGGATTATTAATCATTTCGTTTACTTCTTTTAATGCTTCTAACATTTCTTTACTAGGCGTTGGGTTTACCACTTCAAAAGGTACACCATTTCTTTTAATCACTTGCATTAAAGCCATATTAATAAATGTACTCATATTTAAGCCTAATCCTTTTAAAATGGTTGTTGCCTCGTCTTTTACTTTTGTATCTACATTAATGTTAATAGCACTTGTCATATTAGCCATTAAAAGTCATCTCTCTTTCTGTTATAAGAATAACATATAGTTTTAATAATGTCAAGTTATTTACTACATAATAACTATTTAACTACTATACTATATCTATATTATTATGTTTCTGTTCCTAATTTTGATACATTATATTTATATTTTTTATAATATATTATATATAAACCGAGAGTATCTGTAATTAGTTCATTTATATTTCTCATAAAAAATTTTTTAAAAGTGCAAATGGTAATATATTCTTTTTATTTTAATCTATTTTTTCTTGTTTGGCTTCTTGACTAGGTCATGCTAGTAAAGATATACTCATAAAGACATTGAAGATTTATTAGAAGAATTATTTAAGATAAAACTACTTTTCTTTATCATTTTTAGTGTTGCCTACCTGTAGCCTACTTGTTGCCTACGAACTAAAATTAATGGTGTTTTATGAGTATCTTAATAAAAGAAAAACCCCATAAACATAAGTTTATGAGGATTAAAGAAAACTTGTTTCTATCGTTTACTAAATTGTGGAGCACGACGAGCTTTTTTAAGACCGTATTTTTTACGTTCTTTAACTCTCGCGTCACGAGTTAAGAAACCACTTGCTTTTAACATTTTACGGTAAGAATCTTCACGAGATTGATCAGTATTAGCATCGAATTTTAATAAAGCTCGAGCAATACCGAGACGAATAGCTCCAGCTTGACCAGAATATCCGCCACCCTTTACAATAATATCAATATCAAAACGATTTTCATTGTCAGTAGTTACTAATGGTTGTTTTAAATCCATTACTAAAATTTTATTTGGAAAATATTCGTTTACATCAATTCCATTGACAGTAATGTTTCCAGTTCCACCTACTAATCTTACTTGAGCAGAACTTCTTTTACGACGACCTGTTGCGGTCCATACTTGTTTAGCCATAAGTTTACCTCCTAATCAATTTTAAGAACTTCAGGTTTTTGAGCTTCATGTTTATGGTCAGCGTCTTTGTAAACAAAGAGCTTTTTACCCATCTTGTTGCCAAGAGGTCCATGAGGAAGCATACCTTTAACAGCTCTTTCAACCATTTCTTCGGGATATTTTTCAATCATTGTACGAGCATTTCTTTCTCTTAATCCTCCAGGATAACCAGAGTGATTGTAATACATCTTATCATCTAATTTCTTACCTGTTAATTTTACTTTAGCTGCGTTAATTATGATTACATAATCGCCACAATCAACATGAGGAGTATAAGTTGGTTTATGTTTTCCTCTTAAAATAGTGGCAGCTTTGGTAGCAAGACGACCTAAAGTTGCACCTTCAGCATCGATTACATACCATTTACGTTCAATGTTTTCTTTTGTTTGCATGAATGTCTTCATAACAATTTTTCCTTTCATTTAGTTTTCATTACTTCTGCTTTCCCAGGGCATGATAAATCCAACAAATAAAATGTACCATTTAAAATTATATGTAAAATATAGACATTTGTCAAATAGATTTTCGTATATTTTTGCTATTTTTCACAAAAAATATCTTTTTAGGGGTGATTTATTATCTTCAATAGAAATATTTGCAAATTCCAAGAGTAATTTTCGTAAATCAAGGATAGCATAAGTTTTGTTATTCATAAAATTATTAGTAGTTATTTTACTATCTAAAACTTTGGCAATTAATAAAGTATTATAAGCAGTATTTGATAATTCGGAAGGTAAATTTTTTTGACTAATTAATTTTTTTAATAATCTTAAGGTATGACAAGTAAGAATGATAGTTTCAGTTTGGGTAAACCTTTTTTTAGTTTTGGTTAATTTTATTAAGCGATCATAGGATGTAAGATAGGCTTTTAGAAATGGGGATTCATAATTCATAAATTACTCCTTATAATATATTTTATTTAAGTATAAACCATTTGGAAGAGCAGTACTAAAGCGCTTGGGAATTTCGGGATTATCTAAAGCATATTTAATATCTGCGATGGTATTTTTACCACGACTTACATCAAGCATAGCTCCCACTAGATTTCTTACCATGTAACGATAGAAACTTTTACCAATAAATTTGATTTCTAAAATATCTTGATGTTTCGTAAATTTGATATCATAAATTATACATTCATAATTAGTGCGAGTTCCCGCGACAAAATTTTGGAAGTTATGGACTCCTAAGAAAATTCGGGCGCAAGCTTTAAGTTTTTTTAAGTCTAAAGGATATTCGGGAGTATAATAATAATCGGTAAATAAAGGATTATATGAACCAAGATTAATTTTATAAATATATTCTTTTTTGAAAGTATTAAAACGAGCATGAAATTTAGCAGAAACTATTTTAACATCAGTTATATATATGTAAGGTTTAACTAAACTATTTAAAGCTTTTTTTAAATGATCTTCAGAAATCTTAATATCAAGTTTAAATGTGGCTTTTTGATCATAAGCATGAACACCACGATCGGTTCGACCTGCACCTTTAATAGTTACAGGCTTTTTATTAATGATTGTTAAAGCTTCTTCTAGTTTTGCTTGAATAGTATCATGATTGTTTAATCTTTGAAAGCCATAAAATTTAGAGCCATCATAACTAATACTAATTAAAAAATTCATATAATCACTCCTTTAGACGATAAATTGCTTTTAGTAAATCAGAAGTATTTTGGTAATTTTCTATTTTAATATTTTTATTTTTTACTAAAGAGATAAAAGAACTTATTGGAGGATTAGAAACATAATCTAAGATTTTTTCATCTTTTTTCTTAAAAGTGGTAATAAATTCTTCATTATCTACATAAATTATTTCACTAACTATATCCCAAATAAAAGTTAAATCATTAGTAAATAAAATAATGGTTTTATGATAATCTTGAGATAGTTTTTTAAATAATCTTTTAAAATTATTCTTATCATTAGCAGTTAGATATTTGTCAAAATAATCCAATATTAAATAGTCTTTATTAGTAATTAAAGCATGAGCAAGATTTATTTTGATAATTTCACTATCGGATAAATCGTTAATAGTTTTTGTTAAATAACTATCATCAAGCATAACCATTTTAAGACTTTGCGAAGCTTTAGAACTATTTAAGTAGTTAGCTACATCTAAAGAAAATTTGTAATCATCAATAATTATACAATTGCTATTGTTAGTAGTTAAGTTAATATTACCCATGAGACCATAGATAAGTCCGGGTGTTTTGGTATCTAGAATTCGCATTACTTCCATAAATCATTCACCAAACTTTCATTAGTATAATAAATTTTATTTGTTAGATTATAATATTTTAAGCCAATAGATAAATCAACAATAAAGGGAAGATTTAAACCTAGTTTTTTAAAAATCTTTTCTTCTTTTAATACTAATTTTGTTTCTCCTTCAATAATTATTTCATTATTATGGATTACCATAAGATAATCTAATAATAAAGTTTCTTCAATATCGTGAGTATAATTAATTATGATTTTATGATGAGATTTTAGATATTCTAAAACTTGAATTTTAAAGCTTGAATCTAGGAAAGATAGAACATTTAGAAATACAAAAATATTTTTATTGCTTTCTAAAGTAGATAAAATGTTTAATTTAAGTTCATCTAATTTTGTTAGTTTGGGTTTTGTTAATAAATATTCTAAATTAAATTCTTTTAAGATGGGAATAGATACTTCTTTAAGCAATACTTTATGATCTTTTACTATTACTTCTGCATTGTTATTTAGAAAATAAATAATATCTGATTCATAATTGTAATTAGTATAAATAATTGTTGTATTTTTATTAGGTAATTTATTAAATATGGCCATAAAATCATCTCTTTTTACTATAATAACAAATTATTAATTTTTTTTAAAGAGATAGTTATTTACTTTTATCTAAAATTATTATATACTTGTAGTAGCGAGACACATATAGTGCTTGCCACATTGACAATGCACCATAACTACTTATTGAGTTATGGTGTTATTTTTTATACTTTAAATCATCCGAAGATAATTTGTAATATAATTATTAAGAATAGCGCAAAGATTATCAAATCTTGTTTCTTCATATAACCACCCCACTTTCCATTGGAAAAAGTTGTGGCAAACACCAGAAACCCCCTAAGGATGTCCCGCATGTTAAACATACTACTTTTTTGAGGCTTTGTCAAATTACAGATTTTTTAAAATCTGCCACCAATTTACTTAAATCTGCTAAGCAGATTTTTTAATTTATCTC
>CANQBY010000078.1 GCA_947589695.1 uncultured Bacilli bacterium | reverse complement strand
CATTTTACAAGCTAGAGTAATCGCAATACTTTCATTAAATTTAACAGGATCAAATTTATTTATTCCCCCCAGAACTAAATCAACAATTTTACGAATACTTTCTTCTTCTTTACCTTCTAAAAGCCAGGTAGGATGAGACTTTACTAAATAAGTATTAACACCAAATTCAGTTAGTTCAAAACCTAAAGAAGATAAATAAGGAAGATGATCTTTTAAACATAAATAATCGCTTGTACTTAATTCTAAAGTAATAGGAATTAATAAATTGGTGGTCGTTACTTCTTTCTTTTTTAAAGCTTGCATATACCGTTCATAATTGATACGCTCCTGAGCAGCATGTTGATCAATTAAATAGATACCTTCGTCATTTTCCGCGATAATATAAGTACCTAGCGCTAAACCAACTGGGTATAGAACTAAAGATTTCATTTCAGGATTAACTACTACTTCCGAGCTAGCTTTAAGTTCATTCTCATTAGTTTGATCTTTTACGACGGCAAAATTTAAAGAAGTTTGAATGGGTGTTTTTGTTTCATTTTTAAGCATATCATTTACAATATTTTCAATAACATCATCTTTAATTAGATTAACACTTTCTTCTTTTAAAGCATTTGGTATCAATAAATTATTATATAAAGTATCTTTTAAGGTGGTATAAATTAAATCATATAAATCATTTATTTTACTTAATTTAACATCAAGTTTGGTGGGATGAATATTAACATCCACCAAAGTAGGATCAGTATTTATTTTTAAGATTACAATTGGGTATTTACCATCCGGTTTATAAGTATAATAAGCGTCATTAATAGCTCGGTTAATATCGGAATTACGAACAATTCGGTCATTAACATAAGTACTGATACCACTTTTATTACTCCGTAAAATCTCGGGTTTACAAATATAACCATAGATATCAAAATCATTGGAACTACCCTTAAATTCCAGCATTTTATTGGAAACATTTAGGCCATAAATTTCATGAATTGTTTTAAGTAAATTACCAGAACCACTAGTTTTTAGAATAACTTTACCATTATTTTGTAAAGTAAAATTGATATGAGGATAAGATAAAGCGAGTTTTTCAAGTAAATTAACACAGTTATAAGTTTCGGTATTTTCGGATTTTAAATATTTTAGACGGGCGGGGGTATTATAAAATAAATTAGTAACTAAAATATCGGTACCCATTCGTAAATCAGATAAAGTATCTTCTAAGATTTCGCCACCTTTAATATGAATTAAAGTAGAATCTTTACCATTACTGGTTTTTAATAAAACTTCAGAGACACTAGCAATGGAAGGTAAAGCTTCACCCCGAAAGCCCATCGTATTTATAAAAAATAAATCATCATCATGAATTAATTTACTAGTTGCATGGCGATAAAAAGCTAAATGAGCGTCTTTATTATCCATCCCTTCCCCATCATCAATTACATTAATGGAGTCTAATCCCCCTTTTTCTAAGATGACTTTAATATTAGTCGCATGAGCGTCAATACTATTTTCCACTAGTTCTTTAACAATGCTAGAACATTTTTCGACAACTTCTCCGGCGGCGATTTTATTGGCAAGATTTTCACTCATTACATGAATTTTACTCATAGTTACCTCCATAATTACTATAATTAGGACGAACTTCTAAATTATTTAAATTAGAGATAAGAGATGTTTCTTTTTTTATATTAATAAAACCAATGCCCGGAAGAATTAAATCACTATTAGAAGAAACATTTAGTTTATTACCATCTCTTTTTTCAAAGATTTTACTATATTCTTTCGTATTTATATATAAAATAATTTGATTAGGACTGGGAAAACAAAAATAATATTTATCACTAATAATAATCGTTGTAGGTTTAGTTAAATTTAGGGAAATAGGTTTTATTTCAGTATTTAATAAATCTAAACTTAAAGTGTTATAAATAAAACCGGGAGTATCATAAATATTAAAACCTTCAATTTTAAATTTAAGAAAATCTAACGTCGTATTTTGATATTTAGAAACCACAACTTCTCTTTTTAGATGATGTTCTTTTAAGATATGATTCATAAAAGTAGATTTACCAGCATTAGTAATACCCATGATAAAACCAGTTTGATAATTATGAGTAGCTAAATATTTAAAAATATTAATTTCGGAAAAATTAGTTTTACCACTGATAAAATAAATATCATCCTTTAGATTATAAACCGATTTAAGCCAAGCTTTTATTTTAACTGGTTTCATATCCGGACGCATTAAATCACTTTTACTTACTAATAAAACTTTAGGTAATTTAATATTTTTAAAAATACTAATCGTTTCAGTATTTAAATTTAAAAAATCAATTAAAAAGAATACTAAACCTTTTTTCGAATTAATTTTTACAAAGATATCTTTATTACTAATATAATCTTCTTTCTTTTTTTCACCATAATTTTTAAGCCGAAAACAACGCATACAATAACTATTTTTTAAATCAGGAGTATAACCCTTTTCTTCTTTATTAGTAGTTTGTAAAATACTACCACAACCTATACATAACTTATTCATAAAACCGCCCTTTAACTAAAATATTTTGTTTTTTTAAATGATGATAAATAAATTTTTCAAAAAAACGATTAATCTTCGTTCCAAATTTTTCATATTCCCCGATCGGATTTATTAAAATAGAGGTAATACCCATCCGGTTAGCTCCCAAAATATCAGTGAGTAATTGATCACCAATCGCCGCAATTTCGTGGGTTTCATATTTATATATTTTCATAATTTTAACATATTTATTTTTTAAAGGTTTTTTCGCGGAAGCAGCAACATCAACATTTAATTCTTCTTTAAAAGGAATTAATCTTTTGCGATTACTGTTGGAAACAATAATAAGTTTAAAAGATTTTTCTAAATATAAAAATAATTCTTTTAATTTTTTATTGGGGCGATCACTTTTAACAGGAACAAGAGTATTATCTAAATCAAATAATAAACATTTAATACCCATGTTTTTTAAACGTTCATAATCAATGTCATAAATATTTTTTTGGTATATATCTGGTATAAAATTTTCCATATTTAACTCCTTAACTAAATTATACCATAAAATAAAAAAATAAAAACTAATCACAACAAGTTTTTATTTTTTTTAATAAAACTATTTTAAAATATTAGAATTAGAAATATGATCTTTTACATAAAAATAATCAGTTCTTTTAATTGATTCTCTATTATCAGTTAAGATATCAAATAAATAATAATTAATTAAATCTCTTTTATTAGTTTTAAACCAAAAATTAGCAATAGACTCTCTTTCTTCATTAGATAATGGTCCTACTTTTTCTAATACAGGAAATAAACCATTTTCAAAATAACCATTTTTAATTCTGTTTATTAATTCTTCTTTTAACATATTTTTACTTAATAATAAATTTTCTTTCATATTTAAAACTGCCATAAATATTCACCCTATTAATTATATTATGCTTAAATTAAGAAGTCAATTATTTTAGAGCACTTAAAACATTACTAATTAAATCAATATTATCAATCGCGTCACTTATTTTATCTGTAGTTCTTAAATGATATTTAGTTTTCATGTCTTCTTTAAAAGCTTTTACAGCATTAAAATTACGATTTAATTCTTTATACCAATAAGAATTATATTTTAATAATTCCCACATTTTTTGATCTTTTTTTAATTCCATTAAAGTATTAACTTGCATATTTAATCCTCAAAAAATTTATTGATAGGACGCGGAGTAGTTGGTCCTTTAGTGATTGTACTACCAGCTGATTTACCAGTTAATTCGGAGACAAGACTTAAAGCTTTTTGGGCAGTATTAATATGTTTTTGAATACTATCCATATCAATATTTTTAACAATATCGGTGATACCGGTTTTAATATTATTAGAAGAAGAATTATTCCGATTAAAATATGTATCCCAAGCTTTAGAATCTTCACCATATATATCATATATTTCATATAACTTTTGCCAAGAGGATTCATTATTTTTAACAGATGTAACTAATTCAGGATGGTTTTTAGCAAAAACTTTAAATGATTCTTTTTTATCCATGATAATCACCATTATTATATATGAAAAAAGAACGAAATAAATTCGTTCTAGTAAAGGAGCTTTTTAATAATTGATAAAAAATATTAGAATTTATTTTAAGTAACTTTTTGAAAACTTCGTAATCAAAAAGAATTGTCACACTACACTCCTTGAATGAGCTCATCCATACTTCGTCATACAACTTCGTATGGATTTGTTGATGTTCCATGAGGTAACTCTGGATTTGCAACCTTAAACTTTGTACCAGCTTTGAGATTGATTACTGGGCGCACACCAATGCTGCTAGTGTAGCTCACGTAGTACCAGTCGAGGCGGCCATCACCAGCCACACGGAACACGTAAGCAGCACTGCTGTCCCAGCGAAACGGAGACATGGTCCAATAGAACTTATTAGTATATAACCAATAACCATTATTTATTTGTCCTGCTAGTCCTCCTGCAAATATTACTTCATCTGACGTTATTAATCCTACTGGATATGTTAATGCTTTATTGCCTTCTTCGCTTCCTGTTGTCGTATATAAATCTTGACTTTTTTGTTTGCATATGAAGGTTGGCTCTTGAGTACTATCATCCCTTGCTTCATTTGACGTCCACACTCTGTGCGCTGGTCCATAAGCTGAAATTTGTTTTGCATATCCATCTCCTGTATAACTGCCATGTCCACTTACTACTTCTCTATCTCCACAAAACCCGGTTTCTCCATCTAGTTTATCTCGATATTGTTCGGCTATTCCACTTGTATCTTTATACCATGTTTCTATTGTCTGTAAGATTGTACTCTTGGTTGAAGTACTATTAACTTTATGTGCTTCATCATAACTACCTGAAGCTGAGCCGGCCGCTCCTACATACATAAATCCTACATATTTATTATCATTATAGTTTGTATTAAAAGCTACACCAGCTCCATTATTAATTGCTGTACCTTCACCAGTTTCTTTAGCATTACTATCTCCTGAATAAATTAATCTTATTGTTCCATTTCCATTGATTCGGATTATTCGCCAATAATGTCCCGCAAACTTTACCCAGTTATCTGCTTTTCCTCTAAAATAATATGAGGTTCCATAATCATCAGTACTTGAGCAAATAAGCTTTTCTGTTACTTCTGTTCCTGTTACAGAGGCACTTCCATTTTCATCAACCACTGGACAGCCGTCACTTTCATTATTAGCTGTTAATCCTAAATCTGCTAAAGTATCTTTAGATGTTGGCTTTTGTTTAAAATATAAATCACAATCTGTTCCTGTTTTATGTAAGTTGTTTACTATTAAATTGTTGGTTTTATTATCCCATCCTAGGGTTGCATCATTAGTGCAAGTACTTTGGTTTGTATCTAAAATGTATGTTCCATCATTTGCTGGTATATCATCTTTTTCTGTGAATTTTCCCTTTTCTTCTTCTACTTTGATACTTAAGATATTAATATCGGCACTTGCATCATTTAATTCTACTTTTATTGTTCCATTAAATGTTCCCTCTAAATCTTCATTTTGATTTCTATTTTCATTAGGATATTCTATTACTACATAATAGTAATATATTGTTGGGTCTGGTGTTGTTGCTGTTATGAATTGGTCGGCTGCTATAGTGATGTTTTCTTGTTTTTGCATTGGAATTGTTCCACTATATATTGCTTCTCCTAGTTCATTTATATTGCTTATTTCACATTCTTCTGATAATTGTTGTTTTCCTTCTACTACTTTTATTTTCTTTTCACATGTTGCTTTTATTTCTTTTCCTTCTTCAAGTGGTTCTGTTCTTCTATATACTTTATATTTTAAATCTGTATTTAATCCATTATTACCTTCCCATATTATATTAAATGGAATTATTACATCTTCTCCTTTAGCTGTTGCTGTTATACTTGATACTGTTTGATGTCCTGGATAAATATTTTCATCATTAAAACTTAATT
>CANQBY010000077.1 GCA_947589695.1 uncultured Bacilli bacterium | reverse complement strand
CCAAAGAGTTAGATGATATCTTAAAAGTAACTAATGAGCTTACTCAAAAAGGCCTATTAGTTCATGATATTTTATTAAATAAAATGGGTAGTTATTTAACTAATGTTTATAATACTAATTATCTTTTAATGCATATTAAAGGTAATATTTATGAAGAATTTACTATCGCTGATATTTTAAAATTTAATAAAATGTTTATTTTAAATCAAACCAAAAGTAATTTATATCGTAATAATTGGGCCAATCTTTGGAGTGCTAAAGTTGATTATTTCGAATATCAAATAAGTGAGCTTGGTAAAGATAAAGAATTAATCTTAGATAGTTTTAGTTATTATATTGGTCTTGCTGAAAATGCGATCAGTTATGTTAATAATATTCCTTTAAAATTTCCTATGTCTAATAATGATAAAATTTCGTTATCCCATCGTCGTCTTAATTTTCCTAATTATAAGTTAAATTATTTAAACCCTTTAAGTTTTATCTTTGATTTAGAAGTACGTGATATTGCCGAATATTTAAAAAGTGCTTTTTTTGCCGGGGAAGACGCTTTAAATATGCTTAAATCTGTTCTTCGAATTACTAAATATCCTCCCTATAGTTTAGCTATGCTTTATGCTCGTCTTTTATATCCTACTTATTATTTTGATATTTACGAAAAAATTATGAATAAATCTTTAGAAGAAGAAGCTTTAATCCCAATAATTGAAAAAAATTCTTCTTATGAAATATTTTTAAAAGATAGTTTTCTTGAAATAAGTAAATATGCTCCTTTAGAACGAATCGAATGGCTATTACAAAAAGAGTTATAAATCTACATTTATAACTCCTTCAATTTCAGGTACTTGTTCTTTTAAATAAGTTTCAATCCCCAAATTAATTGTTTCATCAATACTTCCACACATCGCACAAGCTCCACTTAATTTTATATAAACAAATTTATCTTCATATCTAATAAATTCAATATCGCCACCATCTTGATTAATAAATGGTCTTAAATCTTCTATTAAATCTTTAATTTTTTGTTCCATTTAACATCACCAAAACCATTATATGCGAAAAATTTTCTAAAGTAAAGTAAAATGTGTTATAATTGAAGTGGTGAATATTATGTATAAAATTGGCGACATCGTTAGATGTACCATCACAGGCTTTAAAGATTATGGCATTTTTGTTAAAGTAGATGAAGAATATGATGGCTTAATTCATATATCGGAAATATCCGAAAGTTTTGTTCGAAATGTCAATGATTATGGGGATATCGGGGAAGAAATATATGCGACTATCTTAGCAATTGATGAAGAAAACCACCATTTAAAACTATCTATTAAAAATACTAATTATAAAGTTGATGGTAAAAGTATGGAAGAGCGAGATTCTAATGGTTTCTTACCTTTAAAGAAACATTTAAACATCTGGATTAATGAAAAAATTAAAGAAATCAACAAGTAAGAAAAATATTTATCTTGCTTTTTTCTTGGGATTAATTTACAATATAAATGTATTACTTAATATTGACAAACAATATAATTCCGGTATAATAAAACCACTTAACTCGAAAGGAAATATATATGACTAAAAATGAATTAATTACGAAACTAAAAAAATATAAAACTAGAATTGCTGCTGGTACTTTAAGTTTGGCAATTGCCGCCGGAATTATTAGCTGTGAGACCCAAAATCATTCTGATGATAATTCTAAAAACAATGATAGATTGCCTAATTCCAGTGATTTTGCTTCAGTTACCCCCAACCCAGATTTAGAAGGGGGGGGGGTTACTAATACTAACCCTGATGACCCTAACAATAATTTTGATGATGAATTAGATAATGATAAAACTCCAGATTCTAATAATAATGCTGAAGATAACCATGAAAATTTGGAAGAAAATAATCACGAAAATAATGATGATTTAAATAATAATGACTCTAATTCTAAAGATCTAGATCCGGAAAACAAAGATGAATCAAATACCCATCATACCCACAATTATACTGCTTGGATTTCTTTAGATGATGATGGAGAAGTTCGCACTTGCAGTTGTGGCAAAAAAGAAATTAGAAGTCATACTTATGAAGAAAAAATTGCTATTGTTCCTAACAATGATGGTACTTATAATGAAATTACCACTTACACTTGTTCTAACTGTAATCACATCAAAAGTACAGTGATTACTAAACCATGTAAGTTTGGACCATGGCATTTTAATCCCGAGACTAATGAAGAAGAAAGAGAATGTTCTATTTCTCGCTATATTGAAACTAGGAAACATGACCATCAATATCAATTAATTGCTTTTAATAATACTTATGAGTATTATGAATGTACTTGTAAATCTACAAAAAGGGAAGAACATAATTTAGTAAAAGAAACTAATCCTGATGGCTCAATTACTTATAAATGTTCTACTTGTGATTATAGCTATACTTTAGATAAAGAAGAAGAAACTGAAGACCAACATCATCATGATTTTATTTTAAAAGATTATGATGATGATATGGAATATTATGAATGTTCTTGTGGTGAAACCAAATCTGTTCCCCATGTTTTAGAAATGATGACTAATCCTGATGGTTCTCTTACTACTTTCTGCAAAAATTGTTCTTATATAAAAACTACTGCTCCTACTCATGAACATAATTTTGCTAAACTGCGTAAATATGATGCTTCTTATGAATATTGGCTTTGCGAATGTGGCGAAGAAGTAAGAAAGCCTCACAACATGACTATCGAAAAAAATCCTGATGGCTCTATCACTCATAGTTGTACTACTTGTGATTACCACTATGTTGAACAACCTAGTCATACTCATAGTTGGAGTAATTGGCATAGCTTGAATGATTCTGAAGAAATTAGAGATTGTCCTACCTGTGGTGCCAGTGAAAAAAGAGGGCATACTTTAAAAACTAGTGAAAAAGATGGTATTATAACCACCACTTGTGATACTTGTGATTATAAAAAACAAGAAAAACATAAAGACCATAGCTTTACTTTATCTTCTTGGGATAACAATGGTGAAACATGGAGTTGTATATGTGGTGAACAAGAATATCATAACCATAATGTTGATAAGACTCACGGCACCCAAAACCTTGATTTTTCCATGGATTATTCCTGTTCTAATCCGGGCTGTGGTTATACAGAACATGTAGATCATACCCATTCCTACACTGAATTTAAAAGAAGTGATGATTCTAATGGCGAAATATGGGGCTGTGAATGTGGGCGCAGTGAAATTTTAAAGGATCATAATATTTCCAATGGTAAATGCACAACTCCCGGTTGTGGTTATGAAGAATCAAAAGAATGCAAACATAAAAATACTAAGGACGAATATAAAGAATTTACTAATGATGCGGATAGTTATTGCTGTTATCAGGTAACTACTTGTACCGACTGTAATCAAGAAGTAATTAGAGTACAACAAGCCCATAATTGGCAAATAGAATTAGAATTGCCCGATATTGGAAAAATCGAACGTTGTGCCTTATGCAATCAAACAAGACAAATATTTTATTCCAAAACTAATAATGTAAATAATCCATATATTTTAGAAAGAAAAAAGAGGTTGTATAATGAAAAAAGATAAAAAATGGTATCAAAAAGTAAGTAATTGGTTAATTATAATTGTTTGTCTAATTTTAATTCCCATTCTTTTAATTAATATTTATATTATGTATCAAGCTAAAACTAATAAAGATGAAATACCAAGCATCTTTGGCTATAAACCTTTTATTGTTTTATCTGGTTCTATGGAAACTAAAATCTTTAAAGGTGATTTAATTATTACTAAAATAATTGCTCCTGAAACTTTAAAAGTAAATGATATCATTGCTTTTAGAGACGCTGAAGATACGGTAACTACCCATAGAATTATTGATATAGTTGATAAAGAAGGTATAACTTACTTTATTACTAAAGGTGATAATAATAATACTCAAGATCAAAATTTAGTTGAATTAGAAGATGTCGAAGGCATTTATTTGTTTAGAATCCCTGGTGTTGGTTCTATTATGAATAGTTTATCTGAACCAACAACCATAATCATAATATTACTTGGAGTAACCTTAATATTCATTATTGGTTTTACAATTTCAACGAAAAAACAAAGAGATTTAGAACATAAAGAATATTTAGAATATAAACGCATGAAAGAAGAACAAGAAAAATCTTCTACCGAAAAAAAGACTAAAAAGTCTTAATATTAATTTTGGTAAACAGTCATTTATGACGTTTACATAGATTAGGAATAAGCATAAATTCCTATGCCTAAAAATTTATGCAAAAATATACATATAAAGGAGGTGAAACAATGAAAATGAACAAAAAAATAATAGCTTTAGTTGCTTTAGTATTTGGTGTTGTCATTACAGGTTATTCTGTAGCTGGTACATATGCTAAGTATACAAGTAATTTAGGTAGTACTAAAACGGATTATGCTAGGGCTGCTAAATGGGCTTTAAATGCTCCGAATTCATTAGATTTATTTGCAAATTCTTATTTTGTTGGTGGTACTAAAACAGGTAGTGATACAATTGTTAAAAGTACTGAAAAAGTAATTGCTCCTGGTACAAAAGGTCAAGTTGATATTGTAATCACTGGAGAAGTAGAAACTAATTTTAATCTTTCAATTGAAAATTTTACCGCAACAGGTAGTTTAACAAGTGAAGACTATAAACCAATTCGTTTTTCATTAGATAATGAAAAATGGTTTACTATTGACCAATTACAAACTCAATTAAATACTGCTTTAAATACTTCAAAAGTTTATCCTGCTGGAAAATATGGTAATAACAGTGGAGAATATAAAGTTTCTGTAACTTTATATTGGCATTGGGTTTTTGATTCATCTAATTTAGATGGTGATAATGGAACTGGTATAGAAATCTCAAAAGATGATAAAGATACTGAAGCTGCAACTAATACAAAAGATATTAATATTTCATTAATACTTAAAGCCACTCAATCAAATCAAAAAGCTGATCCAACAATTATACCGGAAGAATAATTTTTAAAGGAAGTTTATTAAACTTCCAAATAAGTCCATAAATATTATGGATTTATTTGGAAACTTAATACTAGAAAGGAGAAAGAAAATGACCCAAAATAATGATAATGAAAAAAACAATCATAATAAAACTAAAAGAAGAATTATCATGATAATTATTATTGTCATTATTATTCTTTCTCTAATTACTAGTTGTGGCTGTACTGCCAAACTTTGGGGTAAAGTAGGTTCTTTATTTAATAATTCTGGAAATTATAATATTAATCCTGATACCAATGATTTAAATATTCATTTAAATAAAGAATTAACTTTTGATACTGACAATTTAGAAATGAATTTAAGTGCTGAAAATTTAAAAATAAGTTTTAGTTATAAAAATATTAATCCCGATACCTTTACTTGTGTAACTAGTGATGCCTCTCTTGCCACTTGTTATGTTAAAGATGGTTATGTTATTGTTAACCCTAAAGGAATAGGGCATGTAGATATTATTCTCGAAACAATTACTAATGGGGAAAAATATCAAGCTAAAACTAATATAGTTATTAATGATGTTGATCGATTTATAAAACTTGCTAGTTACTCGGGAACTGTAAACTTAAATTATAATAAAACTAAAATTATTCCTTATACTTTAGTGAATTTAAAAGGTGATATCAAAGTTGAAGTAAACGATCAAAATCTTGCCACTGCTAAAATTTCTAATGGGAATTTAGTTATTACTTGCTTAAAAACCGGTACCATCAAAGTAACTTTAACAATAGATTTCAAAGGGCAAACCTATAAAGCTACTTATAATTTAAAAATTATAAATGAAAAGAGCAATGATAGTACTCTTAAAAGTTTAACTACCAAGCAAGGTAATTTAGCTTTTAAATCAAAACTATATGAATATTATTTAAGTGTTCCTAATTCTACTACTAAAATAAGTTTTGAAGCCAAGCCTAACGATACGCACTCTAAGGTTTCTTATAAGTTTAATGGCGAGCAAGTTAACTCTTTAAAAGATTTACCCTTGAAAACTGGCGAAAATAAACTTGAAATAACTGTTACTGCTGAAGATGGTAGTACTAGTACTTATGAAGTAACTATTAATCGGAGTAATGAAC
>CANQBY010000076.1 GCA_947589695.1 uncultured Bacilli bacterium | reverse complement strand
AAATCATTTATTTGAACATCCAATTGGACTCATAACAGCGGATGAAGTAGTACTTGCCGGAGGATATCCTGCGCAAAGCAATACTGGTTATTGGCTAAGAACAGGGGAGTATTATTGGACAATGTCTCCGCATAACTTTAACGGCAGTATTGTTAACATGTTAGTTGTGTATAACGATGGCAAGCTCAGCGGCAGCGCCGTGCACAGCACTTACGATGGTGTGCGCCCAGTAATAAATCTTAAGGCTGGTACAACATTTGAAAAAGAAGGAAAAGGAACAACAGATAATCCATATATGGTAGTTACCGATTAATAATTATCTTGCCTTTAGTGCAAACCTTTTATCTAAGGGCAAGTTATATTTTTATTACTTTATATTGATAGGCTATATGTAGCCTATCTTTTTATATCAACAATTTTAGAAAAACGCTTTATTACAACTAGATAATTTGTTATAATAAAAAATAAGCGATTAGAAGGTGAAGTAAAGTGAAGAATATAAAAAATATTAATCTGCTTGAATTTGTAATTTTATTAATGCCTATTATAGATATCTTAAATACTATAACTCATATGAGTTTATCTCTATATTTTAGAGGTTTGTTTTTAGTAGTCATAGTATTATATTTTCTATTTAAAGTTAAAAGTAAATATAAAAATATATCTTTTATACTATTAACCCTTATTGGTGTCTTTTCAATAATATATTTAGGACATTATTACACTATTAATGGTACTTATAATCTTGTTAATGAAATTACTAGTCTAATTAAATTTATTTATTTACCTGTATCTTCAATAATTTTAGTGAATATTTATGAAGAAAAACAATTTGATTTACCGAAAACAATGTTAAGATTAACTATAATTTATATTATTTTAACACTTATTCCTACCATTTTGGGAATAGCTTTACCTAGTTATGATTATGGCAAATTAGGTTATAGTGGTCTTTTCTATAGTCCTAATGAATTAGGTAGTATATTAGCTATCTTATCACCTTTTTCAATTTTAGCTTTACAACAAGATAACCATAAAATAAGCAATTTAATTATTAGTATCTTCTTTATTATAACTTGCTTTATTCTTGGTACTAAAGCTCCCATAATTGGTTTAATGATATCTTTACTTGGTGTAACCTTTATTACTATTTGTCGAATTTTTAATCATAAAAAAAACTATCGAAATTTAATTATAAATATTTTCTTAATTTTATTCACTATCTTTATCTATGAAAATTCTTATTTAAAATATAATATTAATTATCAAGGTGAAGAATTTACTACTAAAGAACAAGAAAAAGCCCAAAATAAAGAAGGTATAAATATTAATGAAGATTATTTAAACTTTCCTATTCATAATTATGGCGAAGAATATAAAGATAATAAGATTATTAACTTAATCTTTAGTAGTCGTGATGTCTTTTTAAATAGTAATTTAGCAAAATATAAACACGCTCCAATAACTAATAAAATTTATGGATTATCTTTAGGCTTAAATCAAAACAATAATGGCGAAGATAACATGTCTGAATTAGATTTTTTAGATATATTTATTTATTATGGTCTAATAGGTTTTATCATTTTAGGTACTTATTTAATTTATCTTTTAGTTTTAATGATTATTAAATTTTTCCAAAACTTTAAAAAGAATATTCAAAATAATGAATTATGTGCCATGTGTTTAAGTTTTGGAATAGCTCTATCTCTGGCTTTAACCGCAGGTCATACCCTTAGTGCTCCCGCTGTTAGTACAATTTTACTAATTCCAATCGTGTATTTAATAACTAAGTTTAAAGTTATATCTAAGATTCCTAAAATTAATATTAAGATTTTAAGTATTGGTTTATCTTGCTTCATATTATTATCAACTCTTTTAATTATTAATGATTATCATCAAACTTATAATCTCGAAATAACTTTAGATGACAACTTAACCTTTAGTGATGAAGTATTAAAATTAGAAGTAGAAAAAGTAAAATATCAAGATACTACGGATATTTTAACTTATTATGTTCCTAAAAAATATCATAATTTAGCTATTATTCATGTAAAAAGAACATGCCAAGATATTACGACCAACTTTTTTACTATTCTAAACAATGAAGGAATCACGGCTCATATTACTTTAAATATATCTGATGATTATACTTCTAAAACTCTAAATAAAAATAGTTTATCTCTAAAAGGTGATACTAATCTTTTAATTGCTAACACTTATCATTACACTTTAAGTTCTGATACTTTAACTTCTTTTAATAAATATGCGGTTAAAAATTTAATTAAAGAAGAAAGTGATTATTTAACTAATACTTCTTTAATTACTAAAAAAATTAGCCTTAAACCTTTTACTTCAATTGATACTTATATAATTAATTCTAAAGATAATCTTATCACAACTAATGATGAATTAAATTGGGTAGCCTTTAATGGTTCTTATGAAGCAAATCTTAATAACTTATATACCCGTAATTATGCCACATTAACTTTAAAATATGGCCCAGAATTTAATGACTATTTAACTAACAATTATTTATTTACTTTAGCTAAATACACTAATGTCGAAAATAATATATATTACCAAGAATATGAATTAAATAACACTTCTAATATTCATTATACTATCTTTAATAATGCTTATTTAAATTATCAAATATATAATACTTTAACATCTAATAAAATTAAAAATAATCTTTTAACTAATTATGTAAATACCATTAAAAAAGAATATGAAGAAAAAAATTATATTAAAACATCTTCTGGTATTATCTTTAATAATTTCTTAGATTCTACTTTTGATAATCAAATTGTAGTTTTAAACTTCTTAACCGAATATAATAAAACTAATAAAGATAAAGAAATAACTAATATTATTAATGCTTTATTAGGTGAATTAAATAACCCTCAATGGTTAACTAAAAACTCCATTCATGAATATTTAAATTATGAAAAAGAATATGTTGGTACCTTATTAGATCCTAGCATTACTTTAAATAATTTAACTATCTTAAACAATAATCTTCTTAAATTAAATATCGATAATCAGAAAATAGAAGAATATTTAAAAATTCTAAACTAATATCCCAAATTAAGATTGTATTAAAAAACTTGCTATTTCCAGTTTTTTATGATATATATAAATTAAAGAATATAAGAAAGTGAATGTTTAATATGCGTTTAAAAAATTCCTCAATTAATAGTGCTGTTGGTGTTATAACTCTTTTTATCTTAGCTATTTTTGGCTTCATTGTTACTAGAATTTTAATTTCTACTTTAGGTGTCGAATATAATGGCTTAAATGGTTTATTTACCAATATCATTTCTATTTTATCTATCACGGAATTAGGTTTAGGTGCGGCCATTAGTTTTAATTTATATAAACCTCTTATTGATAATGACACGGAAAAAATCAAATCAATTATGCTTTTCTTTAAAAGATGTTATCAAATAATTGGTTTAACGATCTTTGTTTTAGCTTTAATAGTATCTATTTTTATTCCTTATATTATTAAAGATAGCTCTTTAAGCAATAATTACATTCGGTTTATTTTCTTATTATTTTCGATTAATTCCACGATTAGTTATTTCTTTTCCTATCGCCGCTGTTTATTTTATGCTGATCAAAAAGAATATATCAATACTCTAATCGATTTTGCGATGAAACTAATAAAACATCTAGCTCAAATCTTTGTTTTAATTTATTTTAAAAGTTTTGTGGCATTTCTTATAATTAATATTATTATTACTTTTATTAATAATTTATTTATCTATTTTAAAAGTATTAAAAACTATCCTAATATAACTATTAAAGACGCAAAAAGAGATAAACCACTTGAAAAACTTATTATCAATTCCGTTAAAAGTTTAGCGGTTATTCAAATATTAAATTCTTTTATTTCTTTTACTGATAATATAATTATTTCTGCTACTATCAGTATTACTATCGCTGGTTTATATACCAATTATCATTTAATCATAAATGAATTAAATCAAGTAATAACGATTATTTATAATGGCATTGGGGCTTCTATTGGTCATTTAATCGCCGAAGGAAATAAAAATCGCATTAAAGAAATATTTAATAATTTAGATTATTTAAGTTTCTTTTTAGGAGCTTTTTGCTGTTGTTCCCTTTATTTTATCATGGAACCATTTGTTACTATTTGGTTAGGGGAAAAATATTTATTAAGTAATTTATGCTTATTATTAATGGCTTTTAATTTCTATCTCATAATTATTAAGCAACCTATGATTTATTATTTAAAAAACAGTGGTAATTTTAAAAGTTTAATCTTACCCTTTGCTCTTGAAGCTCCCTTAAATGTTATTGGATCTATTATTTTATCTAAATATTTAGGTTTAACTGGTATTCTTCTTATGACTTTTATATCATCTTGGGTTAGTTATATTATTATTACTATTAGAACCTCTAATATTTTTGAAATTCCTCAAAAAGAATTATTAGTAAATCAACTCAAATTCTTTCTTATTACTAGCATTGAAATAGCTTTCTTAAGACTTATTATGTCTCATATTCATATATCAAATATTTATTTAATGTTAATTATTTCTGTTTTATTCTGTTTAATAATTCCTAATTTAATTAGTTTATTTTTAACTTATCATAATAACTCATTAAAGTATTTACAAGGAATAATAAAAAATATTTTTGGGAAGTTTAAAAGAGGTGCTGCATGAAAAAAATAGCTATATTAGGCTTACATTTAGGCTATGGAGGAGTAGAACAAGCCATTATTAATCAAGCAAATTCTTTATGTGATAAGTATCAAGTTGAATTAGCTATAACATATAAAATGAATGAAACGATTCCTTATCTACTGAATCCTCATGTTAAAGTAAAATATTTAACTAATTGCAAACCTAATCGAGAAGAATTTAAAGAATATTTAAAACATTATAAATATTTTAAAACTATGAAAGAAGGCTTAAAAAGCCTTAAAATTCTTTATTTAAAGCATAAAACAATGAAAAACTATATCAAACAAACCGACGCTTCAATAATTATTTCTAGTCGGGTGGAAATAACTAAACTTCTAGGAAAATATGCGTCAAAAAAAGTGATAAAAATTGCTGAAGAACATCGCCATCATAATAATGATCAAAAATATATTAATAAATTAAAAATGAGCTGTACTAATATTGATTATTTGATTTTAGTATCCCAAGAACTTACAGAATTTTACCAAAAAATAATTCCAGTTAAATGTCTTTATATACCTAATTCATTAGATTATTATCCTAAAAAAGCTGCAAAACTTGATACTAATAATATTATTTGTATTGGACGTTTATCGAAAGAAAAAGGGTTTCTTGATTTAATAGATGTGTTTAAATTAATTTGGGATAAAAATTCAAGTTATCATTTAGATATTGTAGGAGATGGCGTCGAAAATTGTAAAATAAAAGAAAAAATAAAAAATTTAAATTTAGAAAATAATATTACAATGCATGGTTTTTTAAATAAAGAAGAAATACACAAATTACTTAGTAAGGCTAGTCTTTATTTGATGTGTTCTTATGAGGAATCATTTGGCATTGTTTTAATTGAAGCCGGATCTTTCGGAATCCCTTCTATAGCGTTTAGCTCTGCTCAAGGAGCAAATGAAATTATTAAAAATAATATAAGTGGATATTTAATTGCTGATCGAAATAAAAAAGAAATGGCAAAAAAAGCTTTGGAACTTTTAAATAATCGTGAAGATTTAAGAAATATGGGAACTAAAGCCAGGGAGATAGCTTTAGAATTTAGTTTTCCCAAAGTTCAAAATCAATGGTTACAATTTATAAAAGAGGTGTTAAAAAATGATTAAATATTTTGAAAAATTATATACAAAAGGCGCAACTTCCTTTTATGAAATTGTTGCTCATAATCTAAAAACTGAACAAAAAATGTTTATTGTTACTGCTAATCCCGAAACTTTTACCGAAGGAAGTAATAATAAAGACTTTGATAAATTATTGAAAGATAATAATGCTACTTTAATACCCGATGGTATTGGTATTGTAAAAGCTGCTAATATGCTTAACTTTGATTGTTTAGAGAGGATTACTGGTATTGATTTAGCAACTAAACTTTTTGAGTTGGCCGAAGAACATCACTATAAACTAGCCTTACTTGGTGCTAAACCCGAAATAATAGAGG
>CANQBY010000075.1 GCA_947589695.1 uncultured Bacilli bacterium | reverse complement strand
TCTACAATTTTTATTTGGCATCTCTATTATACCACTTTTTTGTTTATCAGTCATAAAGTTTAACACAACTTATTAAAAAAAATAACGAAGATTAATCTTCATTGAAAACGATAATAGTACCAATCCGAATCTTTTTAGTGGAATTGGCTGGCATTTCTAAGATACTAGTTTTTTTAGGATCATAATTTATTTTAATAATGCGATTTTTATCTAAGTTTTCATATTTATAAATAACTTCGTTATTTTCATCTAAACCAACAATATCAATATTTTCTTTCATAAAATAAGTATGAATAGAATTACATTTAGGAAATAACATACCATAATTAATATCTTTTTTACCCATAAGACCAATTAGTCTTTTAGAAAAAGAATTAGCAATAATGATAGGGTAGTCTTGTTTATTAGTTTTTAAATACATATATATCACCTAATTAATTATATCATAAGTAGGTAGAAAATATGATAAATAGTATGAGTAAAAATTGACTTTTTGAGGAATTTATTATATCATTATTATGATAAGGGTGAAAGTTATGGATAGACGAGGACAAGCTTTAGTTGAATATATACTTATTATTGCACTTATAAGTGTAATTGCGATTGCTCTCGTTAATTATTTTGGTGGTTATTTAAAAGATGCGATCACCAAAACTTCTTGTGGACTAGCTAGTGAAGAATACGTGAAAGGTGAAAAGCCGGGTGAAGGGAAATGTGTGGAAGTGAAAGAAGATAACTGATCTTTTAGAATTAGAGGATTTTAGGATGAAGAAAGGACAAGCTTTAGTTGAATTTGTAATTATTTTACCAATATTTTTACTAATAATTTTAGGGGTTATAGATATGGGAAGAATATTTTATACTAAAATTATTTTAGAAGAACAAATAAGTGATGTTATTAGTATGTATGAAGTGGGAAATAATGAAGATAAAATTAAAAAAGAATTAGATTTGGATAAAGATATTAAAATATCACAGGAAAAAGAAGAAGATTATACGAATTATATGATAAGTAAAGATATAGAAATAATAACACCGGGATTAAACTTAATATTTAGTAATCCTTATAAACTTATTATTACAAGGAGTATTTATAATCATGGCTAAGAAAAGGGGACAAACATTAATCCTGATGGTAATTTTAATACCGATTATGATTGGGATTATGGCTTTGGTGGTAGATGTGGGATACTTAAGTTTAGAGAAAAGTCATATGAAGGAAGTTACAAAAACGATTATAAAACAAGAGTTAGATCAAGAAATAGATAAAGATAGAATAAAAAAAGAATTTAAAAATAATAAGATTGCAATAGATAATTTAGAAATAGAAAAGATAAATGATAAATTAAATATTAAAAATGAAGTAAAGATTGAAAGTATTTTTGGAGCTATAATTGGGTTAAAAGAATACAAGATAAAAATTGATATAACGGGGTATAAAGATAATAATAAAATAAAATTTGAATAATTTGAGGGTGATATTAGTGAACAACAAAGGTATAAGTGTATGTATAACAAGTGCAAAAGGAGGAGTTGGAAAAACAATTACAACTCTTAATTTGGCGGGGTTATATGAACAATTAGAGAAAAAGGTCTTAATTATTGATTTTGATTTAGCAAGTGGGGGTATTAGTGTTGCTTTAAATATGGATATCAATAAAAGTATTTATAATTTAGTGGATGATTATATTAACAATCGATATAAAGAATTTAAAAATTATGTTGCTAGTTATGATAGTTATATTGATGTTTTAGCAAGCCCTAAAGATCCGAGACAAGCGGGAAAAATTGATTCTAAATATGTCGAATTAATATTAGATAAAGCTGTTAATAATTATGATGTAGTTCTAATTGATACAAGTCATGTGTTAAATGATTTAAATGTTTCAATTATGGATTTGGTAGATAAATTATTATTTTTAGTAACTAATGATCCTCTGGATTTAAAAAATATGCGAAGTTTAATGACAATTTTAAAAGATGTTAACTATAAGAATTTTAAAGTTATTTTAAATGAAAGTGTGGCTCCTTTTAAGAAATATTTTAGTTTATATGATATTAAAAATATTATAGAAGAGAATGTTGATTATGTAATTAGTAGAGATTTTTATATTAAGAATATTGATAATATTATCATGAATGGAGAAATTATTACCAAAGATGATAAAATGCCTACTATATTTAGTAAAGATTATACAACTCTCATGCAAATAATAACTGATATGTATAGTGAGGAGGTATAAAATTGAGACAAAGTTTAAGAGATGCTTTTGATATAAAGGTGAGTAAACAGAAAGCTAATGTTTTAAATGATTATGAAATATTTAAAGATAAGAAATTATTAGATAAATTAAGAACTGAGATAGTGGAAGCTTTAATTGATAATGAAATGCCACCAGATACCTCTTTAAATGAATGGATTAATGATTTAATTGATAAAAAATTAGAAGGATATGATTTATCTAATTTAGAAAGAAGTCATTTATTTAACTTGATTGATAATGAAATAAATGGTTTTGGTCCTATTACAGAGTTACTTAGTAGTGATAATATTACCGAAATTATGATTAATTCACCTGATGAAATTTATATAGAAATTGATGGAGTATTAGTTAAAGATGAAAGTGTATCCTTTATTAATGATGAACATATTATTAGAACAGTACAAAGATTAATTGAACCTTTAGGTAGAACAATTGATGCGAGTAATCCCATGGTGGATTCAAGACTTTTAGATGGCTCAAGAATTAATGCCGTAATACCTCCTTTATCAACAAAAGGACCGGTGGTAACCATTAGAAAATTTAAAGAGTCAATGTCTAATATTGATGAATTAATTAGAATTGGAACTTTAACTCCTTATATGGCTAGATTTTTAGATGCCGCGGTAAGAGGAAAGTGCAATATGATTATTTGTGGAGGAACAGGTTCAGGGAAAACAACTTTACTAAATGTATTAAGTGGTTTTATTAATGATCATGAAAGAATTATTACAATTGAAGATGCGGCCGAATTAAAACTTAATCAAAGTCATGTAATTTCTCTAGAAACACGAACGATGAATTATACCCAAAATGCAGAAATAACTATTCGAGATTTAGTAATTAATAGTCTTAGAATGCGGCCAGATCGGATAATTGTCGGAGAAGTAAGAGGAAAAGAAGCTTTTGATATGCTTCAAGCGATGAATACAGGACATGATGGGTCTTTAACGACAATGCATGCGAATGGTCCTCAAGATGCTATCAACCGTTTAGAGACAATGGTTTTAATGGGGGGACTTGATATACCTATTAAAGCAGTAAGAGAATATATCATGAGTGCAATCGATATAATTGTAAATATTGAGAGGATGAGTGATGGACGAAGAAAAGTAACGAGTATTTGTGAACTAGAAGATTTTACCGATGGGGAGATTAAATTAAAGGAAATTTTTGCTTTTAATCAAAAAGGTTTAACGGAAAGTGGCGAAGTTGATGGCGAATTTATTTTATATGATGGAGTTCCTAAAGTTTATAAAAAGATCAAAGCTAGGGGAATAACCGATATAGATGATATAATGTATCCGGATTTAGAAGAAAAAAAGGAAATAAAAGAAGATATTAAAGAAGACTTATCGAAAGAAGAACCACAAGTATTATATTACCGAGGAAAATATGAAGGGATAGGTCCTAAAGAATAAGAAGGAGTAAGAAATGGTCGGAGTAAGATTATTACAAATAACTTTAGTAATTATCTTTTTAGGAGTAATAATATATTTACTTCGGCTTTCACATGCTTTAAAGTTAGAAAAAAGAATTGCTAAATTTAGTGTTAACAGTGTTAAAGATGATAATGTTTCGTTCTTTGATAAAATGGCAGAATTAATATGGCTAGTAGTTAAAAAATTAAGTAAAGGCTTAAAGAAATCTACTTTTTTACAACAATATGGGGATAAATACAATAAATATATTTTATATGAAGAAAGAGATAAAAAAGAAGGAATTGATTATGTTTCTTTTAAAGTGTTAATAGGAATAGGGGTATTATTTTTAAGTATTGTATCATGGGCTTTTTATAAAATTCATCTGGATTTGATGTTTTTCTTAATTATTTTTCTAATTAGCTTTTTTATTCCGGATATTATTCTTAATATAGAATTTAATAAGAAAAGAAAAAAAGTAGAAGAAGATTTATTAAAAGCTATTATAATTATGAATAATGCTTTTCAAAGTGGAAGAAATATCATGCAGGCGATTGAAATAGTTAAAAATGAACTGGATGGACCTATCGCCGATGAGTTTAAAAAAATATATTTAGATATGAATTATGGTTTAAGTTTAGACGTGGTATTTGAAAGATTTTATGAAAGAGTAAAACTGGAAGATGCTAAATATATTACGGCGACATTAACATTGTTAAATAAAACCGGTGGAAATGTAACTAAAGTATTTAAAATGATTGAAAAATCAATATTTGAAAGAAAAAGCTTGAAAAATGAATTAGAAAGTTTAACCGCGGCGAGTAGATTTGTTTTTAAAATGTTAATATTTTTACCTATTATATTTGTGATAGTGATATTTGTCTTAAATCCTAGTTATTTTACACCAATGTTTACAACACCTTTAGGGATAATTATTTTAGTGTTTACAATTTTACTTTACATTTTATATATTCTAATAATCAAGAAAGTACTTGAGGTGGAATTATGATAAATAATATGGGAGATAAATTATATCGGAAGAAAACAAGGGAAAGAATAAAAGCTAAAGTAAGAATGCTTGGAAAAGATAATGAAGTAAATGAGAATAATTTCTTAATTGTAAGACTGGTTCTTACCATAATTATTTTTGGAGCTTTACTAATATTTTCAAGGCATGGTTATATTTTAGCTCCTTTAGTAGCTATTATCTTTTATAAAGGAGTAGAAGTTATAGTTTTAGATGGAAGTATTAAAAGAAGAGGAAAAAGATTAGAAAAAGAAGCTTTGTTCTTTTTAGAGGTATTAGTTTTAACTTTAGAGGGGGGAAGGAATTTAAAACAAGCGTTAAGTTTAACAACAGAGAATATAGATTCAGAGATATCTTTAGAATTTAAAAGAACGTTAAGTGAAATTAAATTAGGAAAAAGTTTAAATGAAGCATTAAATGATATGAAAAAAAGAATTCCTAGTGATAATATAAATAATGTGATTTTAAGTATGGTAGAATCAAATACATATGGAAATGATATTACAGATTTAATTTATAATCAAATTGAATTTTTAAGAAATAAACAAATATTAGAGGTTAAAGCCGAAATTGCAAAGTTACCAACCAAAATAAGTGTGATAAGTGTATTATTTTTTATTCCAATCATGCTGCTGGTTATTTTAGCACCAGTATTAATTAATTTGATTAGTAAATAATTTTAGTTAAAGTTTAAGATTTAACTTAGCAATATTTTTGAGGGTTATACGGTCAATAAAATGTTCTATTTTTTCAACTTGTTCTAGTTTAAAATGGGAGCCATTTAATTTAGTTAAAAATTCAGTTAGAACATTATGCCGATAAAATAAATATTGAGCAATGGATAAGCCGGCCGGAGTCAGGGTAATAAAACTTTGATTATAACTTACAAGATTAAATAATTTTAGTTTAGAAATCATCTTACTACAAGATGGTTTTTTAATATTTAATAAAATACTTAATTTAGTGATAGTTAAATTATCCGAAAGTAAGTTCTCGCGATAAATCATTTCGAGATAGTCTTCCATCGCATAAGTGATAAGTTTATTTTCATGAAGATAAGAAGTTAAAGTAAAATAGTTTTCATTCATATAACACTTTCCCTTTTTAATCATATATTAAATTAGTTGTTAGTTTAAGGAAACTAATATATTATATTAAAGGAGATTAATTAAAATGATTGAGACTTTAAATAAATTAGATTTAGATAAACAGGTGGTTATTAATAAAGTTTTAGGAGAAGAAGTTTTAAAAAGAAGATTACTAGATTTAGGTTTTATTCCAGGAGTAAAAACAGAATGTGTTTTAATAAGTCCTTTTAGAGATCCGAAAGCTTATATGATAAATAATAATGTCATAGCCTTACGCGATAAAGATGCAAAGAATATCGAGGTTTATGATGAAGAAGATTAGGGTGGCGTTAATTGGAACGCCTAATGTGGGAAAATCAACAATTTATAATGAACTAACTAAAAATCGTGTACACAC
>CANQBY010000074.1 GCA_947589695.1 uncultured Bacilli bacterium | reverse complement strand
ACTGCAAGTGCCAATGAACCTTCCGAAGATTTAGCCTCTGATAATGACTCTTCCTCTGATAAAACTTCTTTGATTGAAAAAATAGATATTGAAGCTACTTTAAAAAACTTAGATGATTCTTATAATTATGTCTTATATGTTGATAAAAGTGGGTATTTAACTCTAAGTTATCTTGTCAAAACTCATGAAATTGATTATAATGATGTTATAGTTCTTAAATAAGGAGGAAAATACTATGGATACAGAATTAAAATTTATGAAATCAATTGAAAATCTGGAAGAAAGGTTATTAAATATCCGAGCAGGGCGAGCTAATCCAGCGATGTTAAATGGGATAAATGCTAACTATTATGGCACACCTACTCCTATTCAAAGTTTAGCTAATATCACTGTGCCTGAAGCGCGTAGTCTTATGATTAAGCCCTTTGATAAAAGTGCCCTAAAAGATATTGAAAGAGCTTTAAATGAAGCTAATTTAGGTATTACTCCTGTCAATAATGGCGAAGTAATTATTTTAACCGTACCGGAACTTACCGAAGAAAAACGGCGGGAATATGTTAAAATGGCTAAATCTGTTTGTGAAGAAGCCCGTGTATCTCTAAGAAATATTCGTCAAGAAGCTAATAATGATATCAAAAAAAAGGAATTACCTGAAGATGAAGAGAAAAAAGAATTAGATAATATTCAAGATTTAATAAATACTTATAATAAGAAAATTGATGAAATATTTAAAAATAAAGAAACAGAATTAATGAGGGTTTAACATGAAAAAAGATCTAAAAGATGTTGATAGTAAAGAGGTTAATGAGGTTGTCACTCTTACTAAAAAGATTTTAAAATTATTATATATTGTGATGATTGTTGCCATTATCTTATGTGGTACCATTATATTGCGTAACTTACATTTTTGGCATCTTCTTTTTACTTTACTCAAAGTATTAGCTCCTTTATTCATTGGTTTTGTTATCGCTTGGTTACTTAATCCCATTGTTAAAAAATTACATCAAAAGGGGATTCCGCGGATTTTTGGTAGTTTAATAGTCTATGCTATATTTTTATTATTTATCTATTTCTTTTTAAGACTATTTATTCCTACTTTATATACCCAAATAAATGATTTAATTTCTAGTCTTCCGGCGATATTAGATAAATTTAAAACGGTAACCGATAATTTCTTTAATGAAATTTCTATCAGTGGTGTTGATTTAACTAAATATAAAGATCAAATTTTTAGTGGTGTTGGAAATTATTTAATTAGTTATACTAATTCTTTACCTGATACTATTATTAATTTATTAGGTAGTTTAGCTTCTGGTTTAGGTACCATTCTTATTAGTTTAGTGGTTGGTCTATATATGCTTTTTGATTTTGATGCGATATCTATGCACTTTCTTAAACTAGTTCCTAATAAAAATAAATTTGAAATTGAAGTATTATTAACTGATATTGGTAAAGAAGTACGAAAAACTATTTCTGGTACTTTATTAGTCGCTTTAATGGTCTTTGTTTGTGATAGTATTGGTTTTGCCCTTGTTGGTTTAAATGCGCCTTTACTCTTTGGTATGTTTTGTGGGTTAACCGATTTAATTCCTTATATTGGACCTTACATTGGTGGTGCTGCCGCGGTGATTGTTGGTTTTTCTCAAGGTTCTATCACTGGTATTGCTGTTTTAATCGTCTGTGTCGTTGTGCAATTAGTTGAAAATTATATCTTACAACCCGTAATTATGAGTAAAACAACCAAACTTCATCCTGTTACTATTATTATTGGATTATTAGTATTTGCTCATTATTTTGGCATTGTCGGTATGGTTATTGCGACTCCTTGTATTGCTCTATTAAAAGTAATATTTAAATTTATTGTAAAGAAATATAATTTATTTAAAGATGATGAAATCTTACTTGAAGAAGTACTTTAAAGTATTTCTTTTTTTATGGTTTTTCCCCCTAAATAATCAATGGAAATATCAAAATATTTTGCAAACTTCGCTAAGTATACCACATTAATATTTTTAGCATTAGCTTCATATCTCGAAATAGTATGGTCCGAAATTCCTAAATGCTCCGCGAGCTCTTTTTGGGTAATCTTTTTATTTTTTCTTAAAAATCTTAAGTAAAAAGTAAGTCGTAAATAATTAAATGCCTCTTTAGTATTAACACTTCTCTTATTTTGGGTATTTCCGAGTAAATAATCTAAAGACACCTTAAAATAATTACTAATTATATTTAATTTTTCTAAAGAAATTAGCCGGGCATTATTTTCATATAACTGATAACTTCGCACCGTAACTTCTAAAAGTTTTGCCATCTCTTGTTGTGATAATCCTTTTTTACTTCTAAGCGAACCCAAAATTAAACCCATATTCATTATTTTTCCTCCTTTCTTAAATAAGCTATTATAATCAAAAAAATCGCAAAATTTGTCGAATTATAGTCGATATCTGCCAATTTGTTCGTAAAATCTCTCAAAAAGAAGGATTTTGCCAATTTTAGGGTAATAAGTATTAGTGAAGGGAGGTTTTAAAAATGTCGAAAGTTGAAGTAGTAAAACAACAAGATTTAAAAGATTGTGGTGCTTGTTGTCTGTTGTGTTTAATTAAATTTTATCATGGTTATGTTCCTCTTGAAAAAATACGAGAAGACACTTATACCAGTAATGACGGAACAACAGCTTATCATTTAGTTAAGGCTGCTCAAAAATATGGCTTTGAAGCCTTTGGTGTGAAAGTAGACAATATTACTGATGAAAATATCTATTTTCCAGCAATAGCTCATGTTGTCTTAAAAAATGGCTTAAATCATTTTGTAGTAGTCTCAAAAATTACCAAAAATCAAGTTTTTCTAATGGATCCTGCGAAAGGAAATATTAAATTAACTTATGAAGAATTTAATGAAATCTGGGATAATATTTTAATTTTATTAAATCCCATTTCCAACATTATTAAGATGAATAAAAAGCTGACAATATTTAAATTATTTCAAGCTTTACTAATCAAAAATAAATCCATATTTACTCAAATTTGCTTTGTAAATTTTATCTTAATGTTTTTGTTTATCACTAGTAGTTTTTACTTTCAAACCGCAGTTTCTAGTATTAACCATCAAAGTGATTTAAAATTATTAAAGTTTATTATTCTTCTTTTTGGTTTTTTTACTATTTTTAAAATAATCTTTAATTACTTAAAAGATTATTATCTAAATTATTTTCATAAAAATTTAGATGTCGAAATATTTACTAGTTTTCTTTCCCATTTATTTAATCTTCCTTTAAAATATACCGAAAACCGAACTACCGGAGAAATTATCTCAAGAGTAGAGGAATTAAGCGAAATAAAAACATTACTATCGGAAATATTCTCGAGTATTCTCTTAAATTCGGTTTTGGCAATAGGTAGTATAGTTGCTTTATATTTTATAAATGCTAAATTATTTTTTCTTCTTTGTTTTATAATTAGTATTTATATCTTTATTAGTTTAATTTTTAGTAAAGTAATTTATCAAAACATCGAAAAAAATATTGATGTAGCTACAGAATTTAATACTACTTTAGTCGAAAATATTAATTTAATTAATAGTATGAAAAACTTAAATTTAGTTAAAGAATTTTATTATCATCTTGAAAATAAATTAATTCTCATGCTTAAAACTAATTTTAACTTTAATACTCTTTTAAACAAAATTAATCTTTTCAAAAATAGTATTTATGATTTAGGCTTATTCTTTATTACCACTTATGGATTTTATTTAATATCCCAAAGTAAACTCGAATTATTAAGTTTAATAACTTTTAATAGTTTACTCCTTTACTTATTTGATCCCATTAAAGAAATGCTTGCATTAATACCTAAATATCATTATATCAAAGCATCATTTAATAAATTAAGTGAGTTTCTAAATTTAGATGAGGAGGTGGATGAAGGTATAAATCTTCCCATTGATAAGATAAACGTCCAAAATTTAAGTTATTCTTATAATAATTTTACTAATATTTTAACTAACCTTTCCTTCGAAGTAAAACCCCATTCTCAAATTTTATTATCGGGTCCTTCGGGAAGTGGTAAAAGTACCATTTGTAAATTATTATATAAGACCTTATCTGAATATCAAGGTGACATAAAACTAGGCAATTTGAGTGAAAAGGATCTTAGTTTAAAATGCATACGACAAGATATTTTATATATTAATCAAGAAGAAAGTTTATTTACTGGGACCATCAAAGAAAATATCTTATGCTTTCGCAGCATTCCCGATAGTTTTCTTTTAGATATTCTTAAAATCTGTAAAGTTGAGGAAATAATCGCGAAACGTCCCAATCGCTTAGAGACGATGATTAACGCTTCCTTAAATAATCTAAGTGGTGGTGAACGCCAAAGAATCATTCTTGCGCGAGGCTTATTAAAAAAAGCTAAAGTTATAATTTTAGATGAAGCCTTAAGTGAAGTGAATTTGCAATTAGAAAAAGAAATTATTGAAAATATCAAAAATTATTTTCCGAGTTCTATTCTAATATATGTTTCGCATAAAGATGTTGCTGATAAATTCTCCGAAATTATTTCTGTAGGAGCTTCCAATGGTTGAAATTTTTAATAACAAACAAGCATTCCTAAAAACCAAACCTCGAAACCTAAGTCTTATATTACTAATAATCTTGTTTTGTTGTCTAATTTTACTAATTTATTTAACTTTTACTAAAATTTATGACAATTATCCTACCACTGGTTTTATAAGCTGTAATGATACTTGTGTCCTTACTACATATCTACCAAGTACTATTACCTATGATTATTTAACCATTAATAATAAAAAGAAAAATTATGAAATCTTATCTCAAGATATTGTTATTCCCGAAGATACCCTCATTAGTCTTAAAAAAATTATTTACCAAGTTAATAACGATTATCTAGATAATGAAATAGTTAATTTAAATTTTTATTATAATAAACAAAGAATAATAAATAAAATACTTACTAAAGTATTTTAAAGAAAGGAAGTATAAAATGGAACAACTAAATAATGAACTTCTTCTATCTTGTGTTGGAGGCTCTAAATTAGGAGGTATCTTAAACAAAGTAGCAGTCGTTCTAAGAAAAATAGCAAGTAGTCTGGTTTTAATCGCGAAAGGAAGTGTTTGCTAATGCATAGTTTAACTAATATGGAACTAGAACAAATAAATGGTGGAATATCAATGAGTTTAATTAAAGCTGTTGGAGTAGGGTTAGCCGCGTTAGGTACTTTTGTTGCCTCAGTTATTTATGGCTATATTCACCCTAATAAGTGTGAGTAAAATGACTTTAACTAATCAAGAACTTGTAGCTATAACTGGAGGTGCTGGTATTACCGCCGCTTTAATCACTTCTATTGTTAAAGCTTTTAATTCCATCATTGATTTTGGAAGAATGATTGGTTCTTCAATTCGTCGTAGTAAAACCAAAAATTATTGCTAATTTTCGAAATAAGGGTTTAATTTTAAACCCTTTTTTGTTATAATTTAAACAGGTGATAATATTGAAAAAGGGCTTTGCTTCTATGTATATGATCTATTCTTTCTTTTTAATTTTTATTGTCATGATGTTATCCGTTTTAATGGTTAACAATTATAAAAGAAATTTTTTAAATGCTCTAAAAGATGACATAAAAGAAGAATTAAGTGCTTATCATTTAAGTAGAGGCGAAAATTCCCTCGAAAATTAAATAATTATCCTTGAATAAAGGGCAAAGTGGTGTTATACTATACAGTAGTAAATGAAGGGAGGGATTTTATAAATGACAAAAGTTATTGTTCAAAATGGAAACGTGGATGGCGCTTTAAAGAAATTTAAAGCAAAAGTAGCCCGTAGCGGTGTCCCTTCTGAGTTAAAAAAACGGAAACATTACGAAAAACCAGGCGTTCGTCGTAGAAATGAAAAGAAAGAACAAATGCGGAATGCTAAAAAGCACCGTAACAATTATTAAAAAGGTGACTAATTATGGATAATAAAATAGCTGAAGAATTAAAAATGGCCATGAAAAGTGGCGATAAATTTAAACTATCAGTTCTAAGAATGTTAAAAAGTGCTTTACAATTAGAAAAAATTAATAAAAAGCATGATTTAACTGATGATGAAGTAATCGCAGTTATTAAAAAACAAGTAAAACTTCGAAAAGACAGTACTACAGAATTTGAAAAATATAATAAAACGGAGGAAGTAAATAATTTAGAAAAAGAAATTGCTATCTTAAATGTTTATTTACCTGCCGAAATGTCTTTAGAAGAAATAAATAAAGTAATCGAAGAAGTATTTAATGAATTAAAACCTACCAGTATGAAAGATATGGGTGGGGTCATGAAAGAATTAAATGCACGAATTACTAATGCTGATATGTCTTTAGTAAGTAAATTAGTTCGTGAAAGATTAAGCTAAACCTAGCTTTTTCTTTTTTTAAAGCCAGATAGTTTCACAATCTCGCTTCACAAATACATTTTCACTTGACAAAAGGCATATAATATCTTATAATGTATAAGAAATTTAAAAAGGAAAGCGAAAACTATTTTCCACCTGAT
>CANQBY010000073.1 GCA_947589695.1 uncultured Bacilli bacterium | reverse complement strand
TTTCATCTTTATTAATAACTTTTTCTTCTTTAATACTCATATTACTTGTTTCTAAAACATCTTTCGTAATTTCATTTATAAATCTTGATGGTGCATTGACGGAAGTTTTACCATAAAGCATTCTTTTTTTCGCATTAGTAAGATAAAGTCTCTCTTTTGCTCTCGTAAATCCTACATAACATAGTCTTCGTTCTTCTTCAATTCCGGAGTCTCCCTCTAAGAAAGCATTGGAATGGGGAAATAAACCTTCTTCCATCCCAATTATAAAAACTACTTTAAACTCTAATCCTTTTGCACTATGTAAAGTCATTAAAGTTATCACATCATCACTATCTTGATGTTCGGAAATATCGGCAATTAAACTAATTTCATCTAAGAAATCTCCTAAATTAACTGAACCAGTCCGAGCTTCAAAAGAAGCGGTAATACTCTTAAATTCCATTAAGTTATCAATTCTAAGTTCACTATCTAAAGTATGCTCTTGCTCTAATTCTTTTTTGATTCCTGATTTTTCTAAAACAATATCAATAAATTCTGTTAAACTAACATTTAGTAAATCCTTCTGTAATTCTAATATTAAATTTTTAAATTCTAATTCTTTACCTTTTTCGATTGCCTCAAACATTGAAATATTTTTAAGTTTTGCCAAATTTTCTAATTCTTCTACTGTTTTAGTTCCTATTTTTCTTTTCGGTACATTTATAACTCTTCTTAAACTTATATCATCACTAGGATTATTAATAAGTCTTAAATAACAAAGCAAATCTTTAATTTCTTTTCGATTATAAAAGTAATAACTACCCACCACTTTATAAGGAAAATTACTTTTAAGTAATACTTCTTCTACATTTCTTGATTGGGCATTAGTTCTATAAAATATTGCTATATCTTTATAAGTATAACCCATATCTTTTAATCTTTTAATTTCATCAACAATTAAAGTAATCTCGTGTTTCTCATCATAGCTTCTTAGATACTTAACTTTAACCCCCTCCCCTAAATCACTATAAAGGTCTATATCTTTTCGCTCTTTATTATTTACAATCACTGAATTAGCAGCATCTAAAATATTTTTAGTACTTCGATAATTTTGATTTAAAGTTACGATATAAGTATTATTATAATCTTTTTCAAAATTTAAAATATTCCGAAAATTTGCATTTCTAAACCCATAAATACTTTGATTAGGGTCCCCAACTACAAAGATATTTTTATATTTTCTAGCCAGTAATTTACTTAATTTATATTGTACTTCATTAGTATCTTGATATTCGTCTATTAAAATATATTTATAATGTTCTTGATACTTTTCTAAAATATCCGGATATTTTTTAAATAATTCCACCGGTAAAACTAACAAATCATCAAAATCAACACTGTTATTTTTTCTTAAAATTTTATCATATTCCTGATAAATTTGAATAACTTTTTTCTCAGCCACAGTATTAAAATACTTATCTAAATCACTTTCGGTTAATAATTCATTTTTAATAAAACTAATTTTACTTCTAACAAAATAAGGACTAACTTCTTTAGGATCAATATCAAGTTCTTTCATAATCTTTTTAATTAAACTTAAAACATCATCACTATCTATAATAGTAAAATTTTTATCCATTCCTAAACTACTAACATTTTCTCTAATAATTTTTAACCCAAAAGAATGAAAAGTTCCCACGAAAACATTATTTTGTTCCACCAAAACATTTAATCTTTCCCGCATTTCTTTCGCTGCTTTATTAGTAAAAGTAATGGCTAAAATATTTGTATCTTTAATTCCTTGTTCCATTAAATAGGCAATTCGCGTTGTTAACACTTTGGTCTTACCAGAACCAGCTCCCGCGATAACTAAACAAGGCCCATCTATATGTTTAACTGCTTCTTTTTGTTCTTTATTTAAATTATCTAACATCATTATAAACCACCATTAATTATTATCTCATAAATCTATTTCTAAATCAAACCTACTTTACACAAATTATCTTTAAAACCGAAAATGATTAGCTTTTATTTCTATTTTATATTATAATAACTATAAGAGGTAAATTATGAGAATAGGAATTTTTACAGATACATACGAACCTTATGTTTCTGGGGTTACTACTAGTATCAAAATGCTTAAAGAAACTTTAGAAAATATGCACCATACTGTTTATATAGTTACAGTTAATTTAGCTAAACATAAATTTATTTATGACGAAAAAAATAAAATAATCTATATTCCTGGTATTAAAACTGGTATTTATGAAACTAGACTAACTAATATTTATAACAATAAAGCTATGAAAATAATTAAAAGTTGGAACTTAGATGTTATCCACTCTCAAACGGAATTTGGCATTGGTATGTTTTCTAGAATCGTGAGTACTAAACTTAATATTCCTATCGTCCATACTTATCATACTTTATATGAAGATTATGTTCATTATGTTACGCATGGACATTTTAACAACTTAGGTAAAAAGCTAGCTATTAAACTAACTAAATACTTTTGTGAAAAAAAATGTGACGAATTAATTGTTCCCACGCCTAAAATAAAAGAATTATTCGAGCAAAAATATCAAATTAAAAAACTAGTTCATGTTATCCCAACCGGTATTGATACTAATAAATTTAATCTAAATCCTAAAATGTCAAAAGAAGTAACTAAATTAAAACAAAAATATAACTTACAATCTAGTTTTGTTATTGGTACTGTTGGCCGTATTGCTAAAGAAAAAAGTTTAGATAAAGAACTTCAAGCTTTAACTAAACTTTTAAAAAAAGACGAATCTATTAAACTCCTTATTGTCGGGGATGGTCCGGAACTTAATAATTTACAAAAATTAACTCAAGAGTTAAACATTCAAGATCATGTTATATTTACCGGTAAAGTTAAATATGACTTAATCCCTACTTATTATCATTTATTTGATGTTATGTCTTCTTTTTCCGTTACCGAAACTCAAGGCTTAACCATTATTGAGGGGCTTGCCTCATCCCTTCCTATCGTCTGTATTAATGATGAGTCTTTTAAAACTATGGTTACTCATAACTATAATGGTTATTTATTTAATAATGATGACGAATTTATAAGTTACATTTTAAAACTTAAAAACAATCCCGATACTTATCAAGAAATAGCTCTTAATGCTAAAAATAGTATTTATAAATATTCTAAAGAAGTTTTTGCATCTAGTTGTTTAGAAGTCTATCACCAAGCTATCGAAAAGAAAAAAGCTCAAAATTAATTGAACTTTTTTTAATTATGCTTTTTTATCTATAATATTTTGATATTAAAGCCTCTTCATTTAAATTATCATTATGTTCTAAAATATCTTCTACTTTGCAAGCATCAACTAATCCGTTAGAATTACTATTAATAAATTCTAAACGTTTCTCTGCCTCTCTTTTTTTCTTTTCTAAATTACATATTTCTAAAATAGCTTTTAATTGATATTGTTCATCTATTCTCTTAAATTCTTCTAAAGAAGCCTCATCTTCTTTAGTTAAATCATTCAAATTTAATATTGCTTTATTTACAGCTTTTATTAAATTAACTGGAAAATAAACAACATATTTTTTTAAATCTTTTATCTCAATATCTGGTCTTATTCGATACACTAGTTGCTTACCTACTTTTATTTCATCAAAATAACTAGCTAATTCTTCTTGGGCTTGAACATTAAACCACCCATCTACAAAATCATATTCTTGATGTAAAGCCAAAGAAAAATCAGCATATTCCTTCTCCGTCATACATCTTCTTTGTTTATAATAATTTAAAGCCAAAATACCTAAGGCTAATTTTTCTGTTCTTGATATTTCAATCATTTAAAAACCTCCTTAAAAAAAACTTAATCTTTAATCAAGTTTTTTATTTTTCTTTTTATCTTCTTTTATTTCTGATTTAGGTAAAGCTTGTTTACGAGATAAATTCAAACGTCCTCGATTATCATAACCTAAAGCTTTAACAATAATTTTGTCGCCTACACTTACTAAATCTCGTGGTTTTTCAACGCGTTTATTATCAAGTTCTGATACGTGAACTAAACCTTCACAGCCTGGCCATAATTCGACAAAGCAGCCAAAATCTTCTACTTTAACCACTTTACCAGTATAAATAGCTCCAACTTCAACTTCTCTTACAATTTCTTCGATCATTTTCCGTGTTTTCGCAATAATTTCGGCATCTTGGTGATAAATAATTACCCGGCCATCATCCTCTAAATCTACTTTAACAGCTTCTTTATCATTAACTGTTTTTACATTACTAGCTTCAAGAATAATTTTGGTAATCATCTCGCCACCACGCCCAATAACATCTTTAATCTTTTCAGGGTTAATTTTAAATGTATCAATCTTTGGTGCATATTTACTTAAGCTCTTACGAGGTTCGGAAATACAATTAGCCATGACATCTAATATTTCTAATCTGGCTTTTTTGGCTTGAGCTAAAGCTTCTTTTAAGATTTTTTCGGTAACTCCTTTAATTTTAATATCCATTTGTAAAGCACAAATACCTTTTTTAGTCCCAGCTACTTTAAAATCCATATCTCCCATATGGTCCTCTAACCCTTGAATATCTGTTAAAATTGTATATTTCTTTTTATCTTCCGCTTGAATAAGTCCCATCGCAATACCAGCAACTGGTGCTTTAATTGGTACACCGGCGGCCATTAAAGATAGACAACCTGCACAAATAGTTGCTTGACTGCTACTACCATTGCTCTCTAAGATTTCACTTACTACTCTAATGGTATATGGAAATTCTTCTTCTGATGGAATAACTTGCGCTAAAGCTCTTTCTCCTAAAGCTCCGTGTCCTATTTCTCTTCGACCTGGTGCTCCATAACGTCCTGTCTCTCCTACTGAAAAAGCTGGGAAATTATAATGAAGCATAAATCTCTTTGAATCTTCTAATCCTAAACCATCTAAAATTTGATGTTCTCCAATCGCTCCTAAAGTAGTAGTTGCAAGGGATTGAGTCTCACCTCTGGTAAATACTGCCGAACCATGAGTTCTTGGAAGTAAATCAATTTCACAAGAAAGCGGTCTAATCTCATCCATTGCTCTTCCATCTGGTCTAATTTTCTTATCCGTAATTAATTTTCGAACTTCATTTCCTTCGATTAAATTAACAATTTTTTCTACTTGTTTAATTTTATCTTCAAAGTTTTCATCATCGGCGTAAATTTCCGTAAAGTTTTCAATAGTTCTTGCCTTTACTTCATCAATTTTCGCATATTTTTCTAACTTATCTTTTATTTGTATGGCTTCTAGCATATCTTTAGTCGCGTATTCTTCTACAGCTGCTTTAATTTCTGGATCAAGTTCCGCTTTTGCTAGTTCAATTTTCTCTTCGCCTATTTCATCAATAATTTGTTGTTGGAATTCACATAATTTCTTTAAATTCTCATGCCCAAACATTAAAGCTTCCAGCATATCTTTTTCGCTTATTTCTTGAGCTCCTGCTTCAACCATACATATAGCATCCTTAGTACCTGCAACTGTTAAATTAAGAATACTTTCTTCAGTCTGTGCTGTTGTCGGATTAATAACTAATTCTTTGCCAACCTTACCTACTACCACTCCGGAAACTGGTCCATCAAATGGTATTTTAGATATTCCTAAACATAAACTTGTTCCAAATAAAGCTGCCATCTCCGGACTATTATCCGGATCCACTGACAATACGGTGTTAACCACTTGAATTTCTTGACGTAAATCTTCGTCAAACATTGGTCTAATTGGTCTATCAATTAATCTTGCCGCTAAAGTTGCCGCATCACTAGGTCTTCCCTCTCTTTTAATAAATCCTCCGGGAATCTTACCTACTGAATATAATTTTTCTTGATATAAAACTTGTAAAGGAAAGAAATCTTGACCTATTACTTCTTTACCCATTACACAAACTGATAAAACAACTGTATCTCCATATCTAACTAATACTGCTCCATCTGTTTGTTTGGCTAACTCTCCAGTTTCAACTACTAAATCTCTGCCTAAAAAATCTAACTTAAATACTTTCTTCATCTAATTCTCCTTCTTTTATTTATAAAAAAAGACACCAAAAATTTTTAGTGCCCTTATTTTCTTAAATTTAATTTACTAATTACATTTCTGTAACTAACTACATCATTATCTTTTAAATAACTAAGTAATTTTCTTCTTTTACCAACTTTCTTTAAAAGACCACGATTTGAATGATAATCATGTTTATGAACTTTTAAATGTTCTGTTAAATCATTAATTTCATGCGTTAAAATTGCAATTTGCACTTCTGTTGATCCACAATCTTTATCATTCTTCCCAAACTCTTTTATAAGTTTAGCTTTAGTTTCTTTTGAAACTGCCATATTTTCTCCTCCTTTTTTATAAACGGTTTAATCTAAGTAAAAATTATAGGAGTAAATTTAAACTTGGAATAAACTTACAATCATATTATATTATAAACAATTTAAAAAATCAACCATAAGTTAAACATTATTGATTATTACGTTAATTTTCATTTGAAATTCTGTTTTTAATAAAAAAACTGAAATAAGTCTGATTAGAGTATAATAAGTTAAATG
>CANQBY010000072.1 GCA_947589695.1 uncultured Bacilli bacterium | reverse complement strand
CCAATTTCATATGGCAAGGCTGTATTAATTATAATGCTTGCTTGATGAACATAAGGGAATATATATTTTTCTTCCCCATTACGAACACTTTGCCAACTAGCTATCGTATCACTAACAGTATGCCCCCTGGTGCGATTATCTCTAATTATTCTTCTTATTAAACGTAAATCAACTGTGGAAATATAATTATGTCTATCAATATTTAAAGGAATAAAAGGACTTAAATAAATCTTATATTTGTATTCATCAGGAATACTAGGGGTTAAATCATCATTTAAGGAATGTAGGCCCTCAATTAGAACAATACTATTTTCCTTAAGTTTAAGAATATTATTATGATATTCTTTATGTCCGGTTAAAAAATTAAAAGTAGGTACATTTATTTCTTCACCTTTTAAAAGTTTAATTAAATGACTATTAAATAAATTAACATCAATGGCATTTAAACATTCAAAATCATATTCGCCAGCTTCATTTTTGGGATTATTTTCTCTTTCCACAAAATAATCATCAACCGATAAACAAATGGGATTATAACCTTTACTGCGCAGATAAGCTCCCAAAACTCGAGTAGTAGTAGTTTTTCCGGAACTAGAAGGACCCGCAATCATAATAAATTTTTTGGTATTACTGCGAATAATTTCTTCACTAGCTTTTTTGATTTGATCATTAAATTGTAATTCGCAAGATTCAATAAAGCCTTTAATTTGAGAACTACTAATCAATTTATTTAAATCCGGAACATAAGGCGAATTTAATCTTTTTAACCAAGAACGACCTTCATAAAAAGATTTAATAATGTTATTATGAGGAACATATTCGGGTAATAATCCTTCACTTAAGTTACTAGGATAAACAACAATTAAAAAGTTGTCAGCTAAATAATGCAAAGAAAAGGAATTAATATGACTAGTACTACAAGGTAAGGGAACATAAAAATAATTTAAACAATCTTTAAGTTTGTAGATAGATACTAAATTATCATAAGGTTCTAAATTTAAAGCTTTCTCCGGAGTATTGGCAGCATTATAATACTCTAAAGCTTCTTTTTTTAAGATATTATACTTGGTAATTGGTAAATCAGCACTAATTATTTTAGCCATTTCATTTTTAATTTGAGAAATATCACTTGGTTCTAAAGTTTTATCATATTTTATTTCACATAACATACCACTTGGGACACTGTGAAGATAATGAATATCAGAACCCGGAAAAGTAGTTTTTAGAGCGACTTCTAAAATAAATTTAATGGCTGCTTTGTACATTTTGGCACCATCTAAAGAGGTAACATCAAAAAATTCAATGGTCTCATTGGTGGTTACTTTATCAGTTAAATGAAGAATTTCATTATTTTTTTTCACACCTAAAACAGTATTCTTATATTTGGAATACTTGCTTATTTCTAAATAGGTTGTACCTTTAGGTACCGTAATTTTTTGGTTAGTATCAAAAGTTATGTTTACATTTTCCATTTACTAGTCCCCTATTCTTTATATATATTATCACATTTTGGAAAATTTGTCTTTCTTTTTCGAAATTTTTTTGAAGATAATTGATTATAATAGATAAAATGCTAAAAAAATCCTTTAATTAAGTTTAAAATTAGCAGATTAATAAAATTTGATAGTTTTTGTGAATAAAAATTATTTTAGAGAACTATATATTAGTTAGGTGAAAAAAAATGAATATTGTTCCAACAGTTATTGAAAAAAGTAGTAATAAAGAATATGCTTATGATTTGTATTCGAGGTTGCTTAAGGATCGAATAATTTTTTTAAGTGGAGAAATTAATGACGCGATGGCTTCAATTATTGTGAGTGAGCTTTTATATTTGGATGCCCAAAATCATGAAGATATTTACCTTTATATTAATAGTCCGGGAGGGTCGGTAACATCTGGGCTCGCAATATATGATACGATGAATTATATTAAAAGTGATGTTCGAACTATTGTAGTCGGGATGGCAGCTTCAATGGGCGCATTTCTCCTTTCCAGTGGAACTAAAGGAAAAAGATTTGCCCTAAAAAATAGTGAAGTCATGATCCATCAGGTTTTGGGGGGTGCTCAAGGCCAAGCAACGGATATTAAAATTCATGCCGAACATATTCTTAAAATGAAGAAAAAACTTAATAATATTTTAGCAAATAATACAGGAAAAAGTATTAAACAAGTGACTAAAGATTGTGAAAGAGATAACTATATGAGTGCTAAAGAAGCTTTGGAGTATGGTTTGGTTGATGAAATAATTTAGAATAAATAATTAGAGTAAGGTTATTTTTAAGATGTTTGGATGGTGTTTTTTGATTTTTGCTTTTATGATATTGAGGGGTTTAGTTAGGAAAATCTAAAATTCCCTTTTTTCCTTTATGTAATAATAAAATGGAGGATTTAAAAAACTTGCATTTAAAACTTTTAAGTAATAGATGGTATTGGCCAATTTGACAAAATGAGGAGGATGTGATAAAATAATCCTCAAATTAAGGGGGATGAATGATGGCTTATACAAAAGAAGATTTAAAGTATTTGGGAATTCCCGAAGATACTGATATTAAAACTTTACCAATCGCAGGACTTAATGTGTTTGATAATATTTTAGATATTAAATTAAATGAAGCAAATCAGGATAAAAAAGAATATACTTTGGAATTGTATCGAGACTTCTTAGAAAAACTTAAAACTTTTAACAAAACAACTCGTGATAAATTATTAGTGAAATTTCGGAATGAAGAAGTTTTGGATAACCATGTATTAGAACAAGAAAATTATGAAGAATTATTAGATTATAGTGAATCTCATAGTTCGACTGCTTATAATTATTTTTATCGAAAACTTTTTTTGGAAAATAAACCTTTAACAGAAAGAACAATTAGTAAAGGTTATGAAATTTTAATGCGAGGAACGTCAAATGAAAAAGAAATTTCGAATAATTTTCGAAAAAATAATAATTATGCCGTTAGTTATTTTGATGATGATGGTTCCCAAGTAATTCAATTCTTACCTATTTCATATGATGAAATTGATTGGGCTTTAGCTTATTTAACAAGCTATTTTAATATTCCAGAGACCAGCGAAGAAGAATTATTTATTAAACCATTTATCCTGCATGGTATTATTGCTACATTGCAAATGTTTGAAGATGGAAATACGAGATTTGCAAGAACTTTGCAACATTTAAAATTATTTATGATTTCCCATAAAATGGTGGATAATGAATTTGTAAGACCAGCTTTGTATTTTTCGAAAACTTATTTACCTTACCGAAAAATATATCGTGATTTAATTGTTAAGTTAGCAATAAATCCCAATAATGAAATGTGGAATGAGTGGATTAAATTTAATTTGAATCGTGTCCAAGATCAATTATTTATGAATGAGCAAAAATTAGAATTAGTAAAGTAAATAAAAAAGGAAGATAACTTAATTTTTAAGCTATTAATCTTTGATGTTTAAAAGCAAAAAAAAGTGTAAGATCAGAAATAGATTAGATTACACTTTTTTATTAGAAAAAATATTAGATTATAATTTTTGTTGGTGTTTTTTTATAAGATTCCGAACTTTAATAAAATGATGATTTACGCCACTTTTACCTATTTTATATTCCGTTTCTAAAGATATAATGTCTGAAAGTTCTTTTAATGATGTTTCAGGATACTTTTCGCGATAATCTAAGACAATTTTGGTATTATCATCCAGAAGACTATATAAATCGTTATCTTTTAAATACTTGATATCTGCAATTTGTTTTAAACCGGTAGTAATCGTTTTTTCTTGATTAGCTATTTCACAATTATTAAGCCGGTTAACCATATTTTTATGATCTCTATATATTCTTATATCTTCGAAATAAAAATAACTGTTGGTAGCTTTAAACATTCGAATAATTTCACTTATAACTTCGGCATTTTTAATATAAACCATAAACTTAGAATTGCGCTTTAAATGTTTCGCATTGATATCTATGGCTTTAAATAAATTAGTTAAAAACACAGCTTCGCGATTTAAATTGGTTACTATCTCTAAATGATAGCCACTTGACGCTGGGTCATTTACCGTGCCGGTAGCTAAGAATACCCCTTCCAAATAAGCAATCTTCTCTTCTCTCGTAGAAAAAAAATTATCTTCGGGAAGGATTTTCTTATTACCATCCGTAATGTTTAAAAATTGTAATATATAATTAACTTTTTCTGTTATTTCTAATATATAGATTTGTTTAACGCGAAATCTTTTTTGGTTACGAACAATGATTTTAGGACGAATATTAAATATTGATTTTAAACTACTATAAATTCTCCTGGTAAGGCTGGCGTTTTCAAGGGTAATTGTGATATTGTTTTTTATTACAGCTCCAAATCGTAAAAAGCCCGATAATTCACAAATTTTTTCAGGCTGATTTATTTCTTGTTTTACGATTTCTTCTTTTACTTTGGTTGTATAAGTCATACTATTCCTTCTCCATTAAAATTGAAAAAACTAAATAAGCTGTCTTTAGAGTATCATGTCTTAAATAGCCTTCTTCAATTGTATATATTTTATCTTTTATTATACGTACATTTAATTTTTTGAGATTGTCTTCATCAAGTAAAACCGGATTCTTCTGCTCTTCTAAATATTTATCCGCTAGATCACTTGGTAGAGGAGAATTATTGGCTAAAACTATATCAATAGCATTACGTCCTAAATAGTCATTTAAAACTTTAATATGATCACTTACTTGGTAATTATCCGTTTCGCCTGGTTGGGTGACTAAGTTGCAGATGTAAAGCTTGGAAGCACTACTTTTCGCAATGGCTTTAACGACTGATGGAATAATAATATTGGGTAAAATGCTGGTTAATAAACTTCCGGAAGAAAATATTATTAAATCAGCTTCGGCAATGGCTTTTAAAACTTCTGGATTAGCTTCAACGTCGTGATTATACATAATTTTTTTGATATTTTTTTTAGTTTTGGTGATACTAGTCTCCCCATAAACTGTTTTATTATCCTCTGTGATTCCGATTAATTGGGCATTGTCTTCGGTGATGGGTAATATTTTACCTTCCAGTCCAATTAATTTGGAAAAAACAGGAATGGCGCTGGCAAAACTTCCTTTCTGTTCTAAAAGAGCGGTTAATAATAAGTTTTTTACCGAATGATTTCCTAATGTTCGGGATTGTTTAAAGCGATAATTCATTAAATTTACAATATCTTGGTCAGTGTTACTCATTGCAAGCATTACTTTGGAGATATCTCCTACTGCGGGTATTTTAAAATCCTTTCTTAATCTTAATGTGGATCCGCCATTATCAGAAACAGAGACTACGGCGGTTATGTCTATCGGAAATAATTTTAAACCTTTTAATAATTGGGAAAGCCCTGAACCTCCACCAAATATAACTATTTTTTTCATATTTATCACTCTATTTAACTTTACCATAATTTTGTGAAAAAAAGAACTATTTATTTAATTATTTGTAAAAATTTTAATTACTTGTAAAAATTTAAAAATTTTGGTTATGGCTATTAAGTAATACTTGCCTTTTGGTAGTAATTTTTTCGATGTCTTCAATTAAAGTGTACCATTTTACTTGGATATCATTTTGGTTTTTGATTCTTGATATATTATTTTTTAAATTACGATCATAGCATTTAATATTTAATTGACTTACATAAATGCAGCCAACCAATTTGCTTGGATTATTAGCTAAATAAAATAGAATTTCGTCTTTTGTGGCCCACAAAAAGTTATGGGGATAGCCATAAATTATGGCATCACAGCCATATTTTTGATCATCATTACCTAAAAATAGAAATCTTATAATCAAATTAGTTTTAACATAATATTGATTAAATGCTTCTATAATCTCATTTATGTCTTTTGAATGTGAATTCATGTAGTCCCTACCATTTAACCTTGTATTGTTACTTCTTCCTGTCATAAAATTATCAAATTTATAAATAATATCATCTGATACTCCTATTTTTGTTAAAAATTGATAAAATGTGGCTTTATTTTCTTGATGCATAGAACATTGATGCCCTGTTTTTATACTGATGCCTTTTATTATTCCTTTTATTCTTATTTTAATGTCGGCCTTTTCGATGTATTTGCTACGCCAACATTCAATTTTTTGGTTTTTATCTATGTTTTTTCCATATAAAGCTAGTATTAATTCCTGGCTTTGAAAATTTAGATCTTTAATTTTTTTATTATCAAAATAATTTGCAAATGCATATTCATTTTTAATTCCTTTTTGCATAATTTACACCTCAATTCTTTATATTAGCATATTTTAACCGCGAAAATTGTCGAATGGTGTAATTATATTCAAAATTTTCTTTTTTTTGTAAAACTTTAAGTATAAAAAGGATTAAATTCATCATATGTTTAAGGCAATTTAGAGAAGAAATAATTCAATAAAAAAAGAGTGATATTTTGTTGATATTACTCTTAAAAAGTTATTCATCTTTTTTCTTTATAAATTATTTTAATACACAAAAAAAGCCAGCAACTTCCTATTTTCGCAATAAACTATCGTCGGCGTTCTAGTGCTTAACTTCTCTGTTCGGGATGGTAAGAGGTGTGTCCACTAGGCTATCGTTACT
>CANQBY010000071.1 GCA_947589695.1 uncultured Bacilli bacterium | reverse complement strand
TGCTCTAACCAACTGAGCTAGAGGTCCACTTGCTTATTAATAATATCATAATCTATAAGTAGTTTCAAGAGAAAAATAGAAAAAAATTTGATTTATTTAGAGTTTTAAGTTATAATAAGAGCTTGTAATTTATTGGGAGGAAATAGGTTATGAATAAACAATTATTAGGAATATATATTTTAATTATGTTGGAATGCCGATTATCTTTAGAAGAAGCTAGTAAAATATTTAAAATACCAAAGGAAGAATTAGAACAAGCTATAACTAATCGAGAAGATATTGGCGAAATCTATTTAAGAGCAATTAAATATTTAATATATACAGAGAGTTATAGTACTCCGGTATTAGATAATCAAAAAGGTATTTTTAAAGCGAAAATGCTTTATAATCGATTAATTAAAATATTAAAAATAGAAAATGTACTCGAGAAAAAAGAATTTTTAACTAATTTTATTCAAGAATTAGAGGGACCAGATGTAATTAAAATAAGAGATTCAGTAGGAAAATTTTATAGTAATGAAGAAAAAAGATTGTTACTAAAGTTTAAATTAAAATATGGATTAAGTAATAGATTATTTACGGCTTTAACTAATATAGATGCCCGCAAGATGCGAAAATGGGAAGAAGATATGGATGATCAATATTTAAAGCTTAGATTACAAAAATTAAGAGAACACGGGAAAGATACAACTCCTTTTACCCTTAGATTAATAAGAGGAAATAATTTAAAAAGATATGATAACTAACTTTAAAGAGTTAGTTTTTAAATATTGCAAAAAAAGAGGGTTTATATTATACTTAATAGTAGGAAGTGATTTAAAGTGGAAAATAAATATTATTTAGCTATTTGTCCCAAACCTAATAATTATTTTCCAATTAATTTATTAGATTTAAAAATAAGTAAAGGTTATACAACAATGGTGTTAGAAGAATTAGATAATTTTACTTTAAAATATACTTTAGAAGAAATAAAAGAAGCAATTAGAGAAGCTAATGTTTTAGAGGTTGATAAGGAAACGAAAGTGGTAATTATTTATTATGAAAAAGATGAAGTTCGAAGTATTCCAGTTTTAACTAAAGATATTAATTTTGATATGTGGCAAAATATTAAAGATAATTTTAAAGATAAAAATTATCGCAATAAAATATATAATTTTTTAAAAAATAAAACAGATTTAGTTAAAGAATTAAAAGATATGGATAAGATAGAAGATTATATTTTATTAATTAGAAAATTACCTTATATATTACAAAGAAAGTTGTATTTTTATTTAGATGAAAGAATATGATTCTTATGTTAATTCTTATTTAGAATATATATTATATGAACTTAATTATAGTAAAAAAACAAAAGATACTTATTTAGAAGCATTAAAAATATATAGATTGTTTTTAGAAGAAAATAAGGTTAATTTTTTAAAAATAAATAAAGATATAGCTAATAAATATAAAGCTTATTTAATAAATAAATATAAAGCTAAAACTAGTTCGTTAAAATTAAGTGCAGTTAGAAGTTTTTATGATTATTTAGAAGAAATTAAAATAATAAGTAATAATCCTTTTATAAATATTCATAATCCGAAAGTACCAAAGAAATTGCCTAATTTTTTAAAAGAAGAGGAAGCTAAAAAAGTAATAGAAGAAAAAAAAGAAGATTCTATTTTAGATAAAAGAAATAAATTTATTATAAAATTTTTGTTTGCAACCGGACTTAGAGTTAGTGAATTAGTAGCTTTAAAGGTAAATGATTTAGGTAGTGATAAAACAATTAAAGTTATGGGTAAAGGAAGTAAAGAGCGAATTATTTATTATAAAGCAATAAGTGATGAAGATTTAAGAAATTATTTAGAAGTGAGAAGAGAGATACTAAAAGATAAACCAAGCGAATACTTATTTGTAAGTGAAACGGGGAAAGCATTAAGTACGAGATGGATAGAAGTCTTAGTTAAAGAAGAAACGAAAAATGAAGAAATAAACTATAAAGTAACACCGCATACTTTAAGACATAGTTTTGCTACTGATTTATTAAATAATGGGGCTGATATTCGTTCGGTTGGAGAATTACTGGGTCATGAATCTTTAAGTACAACCCAAATATATACGCATGTGACGAGTAAACAATTAAAAGAAGTTTATAATAGAACACATCCCAAAGGAAAAGATACGAAAAATACTTGAGAAATTTCTAAAACTTATTTATAATTTAAATAGGAGGTAAAAGACATGAAGAAGTTAAAGATAGTTGGGGTTGTATTAGTACTGGGGATACTTATAGGTTTACTTATTTTTGCGATTTTCCATCCTTATAGTGATAGTCATTTAAGAATTGAAGGAGTAAGAGTTAGATTACCAGAGAATACTTTAATAGTTGATGGTTGTAATTTTGTTAATTTAGCAAAATGTGAAAAAATTATTAAAGTAGGAGGAAAAGATCAAAGATTAGTTTTTGAATATAAAAACTTTAAGAAAAATGGTTATCCTTTAACCGCGGTAGCGACCATTAATGGTAAAGAGTTTTATAGAGAAGATGGTTTAAATATTGAAGTAAATAGTTATTTAGATTATAAAACATTTTTAAACTTTTATGTTATGAATGAGGAATATATTTTATTTACTTTAACTAAAGGTTCAATAGGAAGAACTACTACTTTATATGCGATTGATTTAGAGGGTAATGTAATTTTAGAAGAACATGATTTAGATACCGATGATATGCTTATTAAAGATACAGTAGATTTTGTAACATATAAAGATAATACGGTTACTTTATATGGATCTAGAATGTCGGGTTCTATTACGTATAATAATGATACAATATGTAATGTGAAAGATAAAGAGATAGTAGAAGCTTATTATACTTATACTTTAAAAGATGGAAAGTTTAGTAAAAAACAAACAAAAACAACAACAGCAAAACAATATATTAAAGATAATAAAATTACTTGTGAAGAAGACTAGAGAAATCTAGTTTTTTTAAATATGAAAATAAGTTGCGAAATTAAATAAAACAAGATATAATTAGGTTGGTGAAGTTGTGATGAAGTTTACTTATACTTTAGAAAAAAAAGAAAAAAATACAAAAGCGAGATTAGGTTCTTTTAGATATAACGAAAAAAAATTGGAAACTCCAATGTTTATGCCGGTAGGAACACAAGCAACAGTAAAGACTCTGACCCCGGAAGAATTAAAAGAAATAGGTTCCGGAATAATTTTAGCCAATACCTATCATTTATGGCTTAGACCAGGCGAAGATATTGTGGCAAAAGCCGGAGGATTACACAAATTTATGAATTGGGATCAACCCATTTTAACCGACAGTGGGGGTTATCAAGTGTTTTCTTTAGCCAATCCCAAAGATATAACCGAAGAAGGAGTAAAGTTTAAAAGCCATTTAAATGGGGATACTTTATTTTTAACACCCGAGAAATCCATCGAAATTCAAAATAAACTCGATAGTGATATTGCCATGTCGTTTGATGAGTGTCCTCCCGCGGGGGCAAGTCATGAATATATGGAAGCAAGTGTTAAAAGGACTCTTAGATGGGCAAAAAGAGGAAAAGAAGTCCATAGTAATCCTAACCAAATGCTTTTTGGGATTGTCCAAGGAGGATATTTTCCCGACCTTCGGAAACTTTCGGCCGAAGAAACTGTTAAAATGGATTTTGATGGTTATAGTATCGGGGGCGTTGCTAATGACAATGAATCGAAAGAAAATATGTATAAAGCAATTGATTATTCCATTCCTTATTTACCCGAAGATAAATTAAGATATTTGATGGGGGTCGGAGAACCCATTGATTTAATTGAAGGAACTATTAGAGGTATCGATATCTTTGATTGTGTCCTCCCAACAAGACTTGCAAGACATGGACATGCATTTACTAATACTGGGAAAATTAATCTTAAAAATGCGAAATATAAAGAAGATTTTACCCCAATAAGTGATACTTGTGATTGTTATGCTTGCAAACATTATACGAAAGCTTATATAAGACATTTAATTACTAGTGAAGAGACTTTGGGGGCAAGACTTTTATCAATCCATAATATTCGTTTTTTAATAAAAATGATGGAAGATATAAGAGAAGCTATTAAAAATGATACTTTATTAGAATATAGAGATAAATTTATAAAAGAATATTATGGGGGAAGTTATGAATAAAAGAATTATTATTTTAACTATTTTTATTATAATGGGGATGATAATAGTTCCAACAGTTTATAAAATATATGATCAAAATGGGAAAGATAAAATAAAAGTAGTAGAAAAAGAATTTTTATATCAAGCAAATAGATGTTATAATAAAGGAGATTGTAATAAAACTATTTATTTAAAAGATTTATATGAGAAAAAATATTTGGAAGATAAATTAATTAATCCTATAACTAAAAAATATTATGAAGATAATTCTTATATTAAGATAGACACTTTGGAAATAAAACTTATTTCTTAAGTGTTTTTTTATTTGACATAAAGAACGGAAATAGTAACAAAAATATTGAAATTTTAATAATTATACTTTATAATTATATTAATACAATAGATAATGCAAAATGTAATAAAGAAGTTTTGACAAGTTTTGTCGAAGGTAATGAAATAAAAGAGAAGAAGTATTAAAATAAGTTAAGTGAAGGAAGGATTATATGAAAAAGAAATATGTGATAACATTAACCATAATTGGGATACTTATAATGGTGGTAGGAGTTACTTATGCTTATTTTACAGCAAAAAGTTTAACAAGTGGAGAAGGATCATCTGTTACAGTAACGACCGCGACATTAGAGGATGTTGGTTTAACTATTGAAGGACAATTAACTTTTGAAGACACAGATATTTTACCAGGACATCAAAATATATCTTCAATTAAAGTTACGGCTTCCGGAGATAATAAAATAGTAACTTATGATTTAGTATGGAAGGGTATTAATACTTTACAGACGCCTTTAAAATATTATGTTTATAAAACAACAAAAGAGGAACATCCCCAAGTAGTATGTACAAAAAAGCAAAGTGGAAGTGTAAATTTTCGGCAATATTATGAAACATGTGAAAAAATTGGATTTGAAAATTTAGGTAAGGAATTAAAAACAGGATTTATAGATAGTACAGATGTTGAAAAAACATTTAAGTTGATGTTAAATGAAGCGATAAAAGGAACAGATAAAGGTAATTCCGTTTATTATTATGTAATACTAGAATTTCAAAATTTACCATCAGATCAAACTGAAATAGATAAAAATGGAAACTTTAATGGAAAAGTAACAGTCGAAGAAACAACCGAAACTCTCGCGGATATTACGATTACTAATATTCAAAAGGTAGAAAATGGGGAACTTGTTGATATAGAAAAACAACCGGATAAAAAAGAAGGCTATACTTTAGATTTAGATCAAAGTAGTTGTGAAAAACAGGCAACTTTGAATTGGAGTGACAGCAATTATTCTTTAAGTGTTAATGTTAAACAGCCAGGAACGACTTGTAATTTGGTTTTTAAGAAAAAACCAACAGCAGAAGATACTTTAAAAAATTTAGGAATAGAAACCGAAGGTATTCCTGAGGCTACACTTCCTTTTACAGATATTGCTTGTGGAGATTCAGACGTTTGTAAAGATAGTTTAAATGGTTTAGTTAAGGGTGAAGATGACGATGGAACTACCTATTATTATCGTGGAAATGTGAATAATAACTGGGTAAAATTTGCTAATATGTACTGGCGAATCATCCGAATAAATGGTGATGGTACGATAAGGCTTATATATTCTGGCGATACTGCTCAAACGATAGGTACAGGAACTCAAATAAATGGAAGTAGCGGGGTGGCTTTTAATACTAATAGAAATGATAATAAATATGTAGGTTATATGTATGATCCATCAGGAAATACTGTTTCGACTGCTGACAACTATCCACCTAAAACTAATTCATCTTCAACTAAAAGTGCAATATTAAATAGAATAGAAGACTGGTATAATGAAAAACTTAAGAGTGGCTATTCGGATAAGATAGATATTGATGCCGGATTTTGTGGAGATAGATCATTAGCTGAAAAGAACCATGGAGAATCTTATACTATAGATGGTAATCGAGGATACGGAGCAAATACAACTGTATATGGTCCGGCGGATAGGGTATGGCGAGAAAACAGTACAAGTTATGCAACTAGTATAACACCGACATTTGGCTGTAAAAATAATACTGACCTATATACAATGGTAGGAAGTTCAAAGGGAAATCAAGCTTTGCCGGTTCCAGTAGGTCTTATAACAATGGATGAAGTAATATTTGCAGGAGGATATCCAGAAAAAGCTAATGATAGTGGAGGAGCATATTACTTATATACAAACCAAAATTACTGGACCATGTCTCCGTCTTACTGGAATAACAGTAATGCTCGCGTGTTCTATGTTGTTAGTGATGGCAGCCTCGGCAACAACCTCGTGAACGACAACCGTAATGTGCGCCCAGTAATTAATCTCAAGGCTAATACAACGTTTAGCAATGTAGGTGGAGGAGATGTGACTGTAGGAACAATGAATAAACCATACGAAGTTGCATGACGTAGTATGGTAGAGCACTTTTCAAGGAGTGTAGTGT
>CANQBY010000070.1 GCA_947589695.1 uncultured Bacilli bacterium | reverse complement strand
AGATAAAAAAGGAACAATAGATAATCCATATATTGTGGAAGGAGCAGAGTAATAATGAAAAATAAGAATAAGAAATTAAGTATTCTAGTTGCTCTCTTACTTCTAGGTGTAGGTGTATCTTTTGCTTACTTTGTAGGTAAAACTATATTTAAAGGAACAGGAGCAACTTTAACTGGTACAACAGCAACTTTAGAAGGTGCTAAACTTCATATAGAAGGAGGAGCAGAATTTACTGATACAAATATTTATCCAGGACATCAAACAGTATCAAAAATAACAGCAACAGCAAAAGGAGAAGATGTAATAATTCCCTTTAATTTGATATTAAAAGGAAATAATACTTTAAATACCAATTTAAACTATATAGTATATAGAGTAGAAGAACCATTAGAAGAAGGAAAAGAAATAAAAGCAACATGTGAAAAAGAAACAAAAGTATTAAGTGGAAAACAATATTTAAGTGAAAAATGTGATATAAGTAATATAAAAGATTTAGAGCAAATAAGTAGTGGAACAATACCAAAACAAACAAATGAAATAAATATAACAATAGCAACAGATCAATTTATAACAGCAACTCAACCACAACCAACAGTATATTATTATTACATTATATTAGAATATCCAAATGAAAATAAAAGTCAAAATGAAGATTTAGAAGGAAGTTTTGAAGGAACAGTAGAAGCAGAAATAAGTGATGCAAGTGCAGATATTAATATATTAAGTATAAAAGTAGAAAAAGAAAAAGGAACATTTACTGAGCAAGATACAATACCAAACAATGATGGAACATACATTTTAGATACAACCCAAAGTACTTGTACCAATGATGCAACCTTAGATTGGGATAATACAACCAACAATTTAATAGTAAACAATTTACATAAAACCGGAACAGATTGTGATTTATATTTTAAACAAAAACCAACAGCAGATGATACTTTAGCAGATTTAAATTTGAGTTCACATGGTGAGTCTCAAAGGAAATTTACTGGTACAGCATGCAGTAGTGGTTGTTCTATAACTGATGAAAACGGCTTATTTGAGGCTCCTGATGAAGATGGTGCGAAAAGTTATTATTTTAGAGGAACAGTAAGTAATAACTGGGTTAAATTTGGGCAGACGAGTGCCGGTAAAGATATGTATTGGCGAATTATACGAATAAATGGCAATGGAACAATAAGATTAATTTATGCTGGAGAAGAAGGCAGTTTAGGCAATGGAAATGGTAAGAATGCAGTAGATAATCAAGCATATAATTCTTCTCGTAATGATAATAAATATGTAGGTTTTATGTATGGAGGAGAAAAAGGAAATTCATCAGAAAGTTATGATGCCGCACATAAAAATGAAACTAAAAGTGATATACTAGGATCTTTATATAATTGGTGGGATGAAACTAATTTGGATTCTTTGCTAAGCAAAATAGATGGAGCGACAGGATTTTGTAATGATAGACAAGCTTATGACGGTTCTTCTGCCACTTCGCAGCCAGATACAAGTGGTACTAAAGGTTATGGTCAAGTTATTACATATTATGCTCCGTATATACGGATAACTCAAAAGAAAGAACCAACATTTCTTTGTACCCAAAAGTCTCAGGATTTATTTACTTATAAAGAAGACAAAGGAGATGGTAATGGAGTATTAGAAAAACCAGTAGGACTTATAACAGTGGATGAAGTAATGTATGCCGGCGGATACTATGGAACGAATAATACCGGTTATTGGCTATATACCAATCAGGAGTATTGGACAATGTCTCCGTATTACGTGTACCCCAGCGGTAATGCTTATGTGTTCCTTTTGTATAATAGTGGTCAACAGCTCTACTACCGCAGTGTGAGCAACACTAACTTTGGTGTGCGCCCAGTAATAAATCTCAAGGCTAATACAACATTCAGTAAAGCTACAGGGGAAGTAGATGATCCATTTGTAGTTTCATAAATAAAAAATAATTTTTATCTTGCTCATATAGCTTATTGTACTTTATATATGGGCAAGCATATATGGTCATCCTTTACCGACCAAAGAAGAAGTTTCTATTAGTTTTTAATGGAAACTTTTTTATTTTGCTTTAATATAAGTAAAATCTTTGATATAATTTTCTTATTGGAGATGATACATTATGTTTGAATACATGGGTGATAGGATTAGTAAAGCAATTAAAAATATTCGAGGAATGGGACGAATTACCGAAGAAAACATTGGGGATGCTATGCGGGAGATACGTCTTGCTTTACTAGAAGCCGATGTTAATTATCAAGTAGTAAAAGAATTTATAGCTAGTGTTAAAGAAAAGGCTTTAGGTTTAGATGTATCAAAAAGTGTTAAACCAGATGAATTATTTATTAAATTAGTTAAAGATGAATTAGTGGCTTTACTTGGAAGTGATTATGTACCATTAAATATAAATAACGGAACAACTTTATTAATGCTTTGTGGTTTACAGGGAAGTGGGAAAACAACTACCGCGGGGAAGTTAGCTAATTTTGTAAGAAAAAAATATCATAAGAAACCTTTATTAGTCGCGTGTGATATATATAGACCGGCAGCGATTGACCAATTAATAGAAGTGGGAAAAAGTATTGATGTACCAGTGTTTACGAAGGGTAAGATTGCTCCAGTAGAAATTATTAAAGAAGCTTTAGAGTATGCGAAAGAAAATAATTTAGATTATATTATAATTGATACCGCGGGTCGTTTACAAATTGATGAAGCATTAATGCAGGAACTTAAAGATATTGAAGCTAATTTTAAACTAGATGAGACAATTTTAGTAATTGATGCGATGATGGGACAAGACGCAATAAATGTAATTAATGGCTTTAATAATAATCTTAAACTTACGGGAACGATCTTAACGAAACTAGATGGTAATACTAAAGGGGGAGTAGCTTTATCAGTTAGACATTTAACGAATATTCCAATAAAATTTGTGGGAGATTCAGAAAAAATGGATGGACTTAGAGAGTTTTATCCAGTGGCCATGGCAGAGAGAATCTTAGATATGGGGGATATTTTAGGAATTGCCTCAAAAGTTGAAGATTTAATTAGTGAAGATGAAGCTAAAATTGAAATGGCGAAAATGAAAAAAGGGAGCTATGATTTAGAGGATTTTTTAACTAATTTAAAACAAATAAAAAAATTAGGGCCACTAGAGAATATTTTAAAAATGCTTCCGGGAGCAAGAAAAATGGGCTTAAATAACGTTCAAGTAGATGAAAAACAAATCTTGTATGTGGAAGCGATAATTTTATCCATGACGCCATATGAAAGAAGACATCCCGAAATACTAAAAGCAAGTCGGAAACAAAGAATTGCTAAGGGTAGTGGAAGAAGTGTTGAAGAAGTTAATCGGTTGTTAAATCAGTTTGAAGAAATGAAAAAAATGATGAAAATGATGAGTAATGGAAATATGAAAATGCCTTTTTAGAAGGTGTTTTTTTAAAATAAAAAAAACTCTATAATGGAGTTTCTAATATTTTGAATTTATTCTTATAATTTATATAAATAATAATTAATGTTAAGAAATTGGAGTTTTTAATTCTTCTAACATCATGTTTTTAATAGAATCAATATCAGTAAAAAATAGGTTAGTTCCATGTTTTTTAAGAGCAAGTAAAGAATAAAAATTGGATAAAATCTCGTTTTTTAGAATGTCTGGAACTCTAATTGGAACTCCATTTTTAGTATGTGGATGATCTATGTATTTTTCTAAAGTTGGAAAAGCATTTTGTATAAGTATTACTGACTCTTGTTCCGCTATTTCACAGATCATTATTGATTTACATTGACCATATTTTTGAATTTTTTGGTTAATAATTGGTTTATATTTAGAAACTTTGCTACTTAATGGAATAAACCATAAAATATCTTTATCTTTAATTGTAAAATAAGTTGGTCTGGAGCGTCCATTTTCGTGATTTATCATTAAACCTTTGTTATTAATTTTGGTAAAAAATTCGTCTTTAATGTGATAAATATATCCAGTTTGTATTTTCATTTAAACCTCCTGTATAAGTAAAAGAAAACTCTATTAATATAACAGAGCTTTCTAACATTTTCAATCGGGATCATTTATAACTCGCACCACCCGTAAGCGACTAACATTTCGCAATTTGAATCATTTATACCCCGCACCATCAATAAGCGGCTAACATTTTCTTTTACACTTATCAGTGCAATAATAATATATCATGATATATTCTAAATGTCAATGTTTTTACATACTAAGTAATATGTTAATATTATATGCAATTACTTAAAATTGATTAGAATAAATGATTAGTAATTTTAAAGTATTTTTAGGATAATAACCTAAACCTTCTAATATATTAGACATAAAATATGTTAGAAAGGAAAAGTGATTTATTTTGAAAATAAATAATAATAGAGATTGCTGCGAAGCTTATAGTGAAGCCTCTTATTATAATGATGCTACCCCAGCGATGGATATGGGATATCAAAATATGGGAATGAATGGGATGAATGCAATGGGTGAGACAATTTCAGGAGTAGTTTGTCCACCAGTTTATGAATGTCCAAGAGAAACAGTATGCCATAGATATATTTGTCATGAAGTTCCACATATTCAACCATGTAATACAAGAATAATAAATCATCATATTTATAGACATACTTATACACCAACTTATTCATGTTGTGAGGAAAATGAAGTGCAAAATGTCTATGAAAATAGATGTTGCTAAGAAGATTAAGTTCTTCTTTTTATTTTAATTTCAAGTGAAAAAAGTGTTAAAAAAATAATAGTTTTTTCACTTGAATGAAAAAATTTTACAAATTTAAAAAGATAATATATATGTTTATGCATTAAATTTTTTACTAGGAAGAGTAGATATATAGATTTTAGAAGATTAAATTCTTCTTTTTATTTTATTTGCATAAAATTTAATGGTGAAAATTTATGAAGTTAATCTTGATTGGGTTAATTGTCGGAATAGGAAAGATTATGCCAGGAGTAAGTGGATCAGTTTTAGCAATGGGATTAGGAGTTTATGAAAGATTAATAGATGCAGTAACTAATTTTTTTAAAAGGCCAAAAGAAAATATTAAATATTTAAGTAAATTTGGATTAGGGGTATTTATAGCAATTATTTTTTTTAGTAAATTTATTTTATTTTTACTTAATAATTATTATAAAGAAGCAATGTATTTATTTTTAGGTTTAATACTGGGAACTTTAATACCTTTTTTAAAAGAAGTTAAATATACGAAAAAAAATATAATTATTATGGGGATAACTTTGGGGTTAGTGTTAAGTTTAAGTTTTTATAAAGGGAAAATGGTTTTAAATTTTACCGGAATTACTTATTTTATTTATATCGCTTTATTAGGTTTTATTGATGCTTTATCATCAATTGTGCCGGGAGTTAGTGGAACAGCCATATTTATGATGCTTAATAGTTATGAAGTAGTGTTAAATATTATGGCTAATCCTTTTAATTTAAAGTTTATTATTTATATTTTGGGAGTAGTAATAGGAGTAATATTAGTATGTTTATTAATGGATTATTTATTTAAAAGAAAAAAAGAAGAAGTTTACAGTGGCATTTTAGGATTGATGGTTAGTTCTTTAATTGTTTTATTTATAAGTGTTAGTAAGGATTTTAAGCTTGGTTATTTAATATATTTGATATTAGGGATAGGGGTAAGTTATAATTTAAAAACCTGAGGAGGTTAATAAATAAATAATATTAAAAAAAAAGATTAAGTTTTGCTTGATTTTTAGGGTGTTTTATGATAAATTATTAATGAACACGAAAGTGTTTTTTAATTTAATTAAATATAAGGAGAATTAAAATGGCAAAAAAAGAAGTAAAAAATGATTTAAAAAAAGGAACTAAAAATTCTAAGAAAGAAGAAAAAAAGGTTAAAAATACTAAAAAAGTGAAGAAAGAAAAAGTAAAAAAAGAAAATTATTTTGAAGGAGTTAGAAGTGAATTATCAAAAGTAAAATGGCCTTCAAAACAAGAAGTATTAAAATATACAGTAGCAACAATTGTGTTTGTAGTTGTTTTAGTAGTGTTCTTTATTTTACTTGATTTACTTATGTCAGCTATAAAAGGGGGATTTTAGAATTATGGAAAAAGAATGGTATGTGGTTAATACTTATTCGGGACATGAAGCTAAAGTAAAAGAAAAATTAGAAGCTAAAGCAGAATCAATGGGAATGCAAGATTATATCCATCGAATTATTATTCCAGAGACAACAGAAATTGAAGTAAAAGATGGAGTAAAAAAAGAAAAAGTTAAAAAGATGTTTCCAGGTTATGTTTTAGTGGAAATGGTTATGAGTGATGAAGCTTGGTATATTGTTCGTAATACGCCGGGAGTTACAGGTTTTATTGGATCTTCTGGTAAGGGCGCAAAACCAACTCCTTTACTTCCCCAAGAAATTGATAAAATATTAGCTAATATGGGTATGAGCCGAGTTAATATTGAATCAGAAATGGCTGTGGGAGATAAAGTAAGTATTGTGGATGGACCATTTAAAGGCATGATGGGTAAGGTTGATTCTATTGATTTAGAAAATAATAGACTCAATGTTTTAATTGATTTATTCGGTCAAGAAACACCAGTAGAAGTGGAAGTTTACCAAGTAAGTAAACAAAATTAATTACTTCTTTTTAATAATAGATAGAGGTTAAGACTATTAAGAAATTAGTAGTCTTTTTATTTTGATTTAAAAAGTGTAAAGATGATGAAATTTGTTAAAAAATATAAAAAGCTATTGACAGACGGGGGGGGGGG
>CANQBY010000069.1 GCA_947589695.1 uncultured Bacilli bacterium | reverse complement strand
CAAGGAGCTTTGGTTAATAAATCATCGGCAAAAGTAGGACCAGAGATAATTGATATATGTTTACTTTTTATGATACTTGCAACAATTTCTGATAAAAATAAACATGTATCATTTTCAATACCTTTAGAAGCAATACAAATGGGAATATTGTTATTTATATACTTAGACATTTCTAAACATGTTGATCTTATATATTTAGCAGATGAGGCTAAAATAATCAAATCCGTGGTTTGTAAAGCTTCTTTCATATTAGATGTAACATTGATGTTATCCGGAATAGAAAAGCTGGAGATAGGCTTTAAATCATGATTTTCGGCAAAATGTTTTGCTAGACTAGGATTTTCAGTCCACATGATAACTTGATGGCGATTAGAAGTACAAACACTTGCTAAAGCAAGGCCAAAAATACCGGTTCCAATAATACTTATATTCATTTTAGATTCCTCATTTCATCAAATATTTTATTAATATTAGCTTCGTATTTATTATCTTTTTTATGGTAATACTTTTTATTTTTTAAATTACTAGGCATATATTCTTGAGGGTAATAATCATTTTTATAATTATGGGGATAAATATAATCAGGAGAGGGATTGATAAGATGTCTTGGAATTTCCCCAGCAAGACCTTTATTAACATCATTTACGGCTTCATTAATAGCTAAATAAGCACTATTAGATTTAGGAGATAAAGCCATTTCAGTTACAACGGTGCCTAAAGGAATTATAGCTTCGGGAAGTCCCACTAATTCAGCAGCATGAATAGCAGCCATAACTTTCGGTCCCATGCCGGGATTGGCAAGACCAATATCTTCATATGCGATAACACTCATCCGTCTATAAATACTATCTAAATCACCCGCGACTAAGAGTCTGGCTAAATAATGAAGGGAGGCATCAACATCACTACCACGAATAGATTTTTGAAAGGCACTTAAAACTTGATAATGTCCATCTTCGTCTTTATCATGAAAAAAGACAGCTTTATTATTAATTTTTTTAATTTCTTCAATATTTATCTCATGATTAGTAGCGGAATAATAAGTAACTTCTAATGTATTTAGAGCACTTCTAAAATCACCACCACTTAAAGTAGCAATATATCTTAAAGATTCATCATCTATTTTAATGTCGGGTAAAGATTTAATAGCTCTTTTTAAACCAATAATCATATCTTCAACAGTAAGTTCTTTTAATTCAAAAATTTGACAACGAGAACGAATTGCCGGATTAATTTTATGATAAGGATTAGAGGTTGTTAAACCAATTAAGATAATTAAACCGGATTCAATATGAGGAAGTAGTATATCTTGTTTATCTTTATTCATGCGATGAATTTCATCAATTACTAAAATCATTTCGCCATACATTTTTGCTTCTTCGATAGCAATATCAAAATCAGCTTTATTATTAGTAGTTGCGTTTAAAAATTTAGAACGCATATTAAGTTCACTTACTAAAGCACTAGCAATACTAGTTTTCCCAATACCAGGCCGACCATATAAAATCATAGAAAATATTTTATTATTTTTAACTAAATTAGTTAAAACTTTATTTTCTCCAATTAAATGGGTTTGACCTATAATATCACTTAATTTCTTAGGTCGTAATGTGTTTGCTAAAAGTTCCATAAATATTACCTCACTATATAGATTATATCATAAATTAGAAGATAATTAATAGTAATTTAAGGCTTTTAATGGTATAATTTAAAAAAGAAGGTAAAGCATGGAAAAGAAAACAGAAGAAGAAATATATAAAAATAATCCTGAATTACAAAAATATATTAAAGAATATTTAGTAACAGAATATAATAGTTCGAAAAATAGTCGAGATTCTTATCGATATGATTTAATTAATTTTGCAAGATTTTTTGATAAAAATATTAGTTGTTTAAAAAAAGAAGAAATTCAGGAATATTTAAGAAAAAATACCCAAAAAGCGAAAACTAAAGCCCATCATTTAACCAGTATTAATAATTTTTATAAATATTTAATAGATCAAGGAATAATTACAGTTAATCCTTGTGAAAGTATTAAAATGCCAAAATTAGAAAAGAAATTACCAGTTTATTTGACTGAAGAAGAAGTAGATAAATTACTTAATATGAAAGCTAGTAATGCTTATGAACTGCGAAATAAAGCAATGGTGGAAATTCTTTATGCTTCCGGGATTAGAATTAGTGAACTTTGTAATTTAACAATGAGTAATTTATATTTAGATGATGATATGATTAAAGTGATGGGGAAGGGTAGTAAAGAGCGAATAGTCCCAATTTATGAAGAAGCGAAAAAGAGTTTAATTGCATATTTAAATTATGGACGGGGAAGTCTTTTAAAAGCGAAAGATAGTGAATATGTTTTTATAAGTAGCAGGCAAACCAAAATTACAAGACAAGCTTTTTTTAAGTTTTTAAAACAATTATGTAAAGATAATGGTATTAAGAAAAATGTAAGCCCGCATATTCTTAGACATTCTTTTGCCACCCATTTACTTAATCATGGAGCAGATCTTAGAATAGTTCAAGAATTACTGGGTCATAGTGATATTGCAACAACCCAGATATATACCCATTTAACTAATGAGAAATTAGAAGCGGAATATGATAAACATTCTTTAATGAATAATAATAAAAAGAAAAAGAACCAATAAATCCTTGGCTCTTTTTTATATTACTAACGACTTTCTCTACTACTTCTTGAGCAGCCATTTTCATTTCTAGAACTTCTTGAACTTCTAGAACTTTCATTGTTTCTAGATTCACTTCTAGAATTTCTAGATTCATTATTTCTAGAGTTTCTAGAACTTTCTTGTCTAGAATTTCTATTGTTTTGACTTTTCATTTTTCTTTCCCTCCCACTATTATTATGGCAAGATTGGGCATGATAATTCATAAAATTTAGGGGTGATAGTATGGTAATAATTGGTGCTTTATTAGTTTCAACTTTGGCGGGTTTATCTACGATGATAGGGGGATTAATCATATTTTTTAAAGTAAATACTAATTATATTAATAAATTTATTACGGGAGCTCTAGCTTTTAGTTTAGCAATTATGATTGGAATTAGTATTACCGATTTAATTCCTGAATCTTCCTATAATTTACTGGCAAATTATGGTATAGGAAGGGGAATTATATATGGAGTAATAGCTTTTTTACTAGGAATATTCTTAACAAAATACTTACATCAAATGATGGAAAAAGTAGATAAAAAAGGAGATTTATATAAACTGGGAATCCTTAATATGGTCGCCTTAATTTGTCATAATTTTCCAGAAGGAATCGCAACTTTTATGAGTAGTTATAAAGATTTAAGTATAGGTATAAAATTAGCGATTGCTATAGCATTACATAATATACCAGAAGGCATAAGTATTGCCGTACCAATTTATTATGCAACAAAATCTAAAAAAGAAGCTTTATTTAAAACATTTCTATCAGGTATCGCCGAACCAATTGGGGCCATTTTAGCATATATCTTTTTAGCTAAATATATAACCGATAGTTTAATAAGTCTCATCCTTTTATTAGTTGCGGGGATAATGATTTCTTTAGCTATTGAAGTAATTTATCCTAAGGCACATAGTTATAAAGAAAACTTCTGGCTTACTATAGGAATATTTTTAGGTTTAGGTTTGGTCTTTATTGGTTTTATCTTCTTTTAAATAGAAGGTGAGGGGATTGTTATTTTAGTAGAAATAAGTAGATGTTAAATAAAAATATATTATACAACTATTCGGGTGTAGATATAATTATAAGTTAGATAGTTTTAAATGATCTTTATAAAAGGTAGAAATAGAAATTTATCTTCTTCGATAAATATTGGTTTTAAATATTTTTCTTCAACTTAGTTAACATAATATATATTTTGCGAATTATGGTTTTTGAATAAAAATAAGAGAAAAAATTTAGATTAGATATGATTTATTTGAGTATTTCTATATGGGCATTATGATATGATGAAATGTTTAAAATAAGAATTTAAATTAAGAATCAAATTTTGAATTTTAATTTTGATTTGGATTTATTTATAACCTTATTTTTATATTATAATTAGGTTATAATACGCATGTATATATCCTTATTTTATATAATAATAAGGTTATAATATATATATATATATATACCTATATTTTATTAAATAAAGATAAGTCCCCTATTTAATTAAATTTAGAAAAGGGGGAGTTTTAAGATATTTAAAAAGAGGGGTTTTCCCTCTATTTTTTAGCACTTTTTTCCCAGTAGTAACCATTCTTGGTTTTCTTATATGTATGTTTATATAAAGCTCCATATTTTTTAACAAAATCAGTTTTAGCAGTATCATCTAATGCATTAAAATCTTCAATTTTAGATAGTTTGGAAGTACACTTGCTACTCTTCTCTTCACTACTACTGCTTAAGTAACACTTGTTTTCAGATATTTTTAAGAAATAATCATATATAACTATATCACCATTAAATTTCTCCACGGCTTTACTTTTTAGACGATAAACATCGGCGTCAGCTGTAATAGCAACATTATAAGAAGTAGCCTCTCCACAGTAGTACTTCTCCCCTTCTTTACTACATAAAGTTTTACTTGCTACATAAAAATTAGTGTTTTCACTAGGTTTTTCACCATATATTTGCGCATAAGCATTGTTTAAATCGGCGACAGAAAATTCTTCATAACTGCAGACTTTAGAATCATCAGCAGTGGCAAAAGTAATCTCATTTAATTCACAATATTTAGTATCATATTCATTAGTGCCTTTAACAGGTAATGTTTGGCTAGTTAACTTATCTTCCGTTAGTTCATAATAAGCCATACAAAGCTTATCTTCAGCGTCAAGACTATCTTTGGTAATAGTGTCTTTACTATAAGCATTTAAGCCACCACAATGGTATAAATCAACTTCACCAAGATAACCATAAAGTTTGGTTATTTCTTCACTATTGATATCTAAGCGGCGATCACTAATAAAAAAAGTAGCAAATCCTACTAAAACGATGATTAGGACAATAATTAAGATGTATTTCTTTTTCATAATTTACTCTTTCTAGACTTTGCGGGATTGTATTTCAGCAATTTTTTCAAATACTTCGGCCGCATTTTGTTCATTTATTTGATTGTATCCAAGTTCACGTAAAGCTTGAATTTTAATAGTATTTAATTGTTGAGTACGACTAAGTTTTTCTTCATTTTTTTGCTCGATTTCTTGAACAAAACGTTTATGACTTTCCTCTAGTTTACTCTTGCTAGCTCCCCCATTGTTATAAAGGGTTAAAGCGGAATATAAGATTCCTTCAAAAATAAATTGATGTTCTTCGTCAAAAGCATATTCATCGGGATTAATAAAACCAGTAGTTTTAGACATATAACCTAAAATATATTTGATTTCGGGAACATTATCCATGGATTGAAGCATATGGTATAAATAAGTGACAGCATGGTTGTTTTCCTCTTTTTTAGTTTCATCTAAAAGCTTTTCTTTAAGTAAATAAGTAATATCCGCGATTAATGTTTGTTCTTCTTTGGTTAGGCCTTTCATATCAAAGTAGTTATCCATATCACTAGAATTTTTAACTCCTTGATTTAAACGATTTTCCACAGCCATTAAATAATCAGTAGTAATTTTAATATTGTTAATAGTTCCTTCATCACCATCTTCAATATCTAATAATTTTAAAAGTAATATCTTCTTTTCTTTAGGCCATTTATTGATGTCTTCAAGTTCTAAATAATTATAGACCATTTGGCGAGAGACATTTAAGTATTTGGCAAGCCGAACTTTAGATATTCCTAGTTCTTGTAATAATTCGTTTAAACTATTCATGTTCTTTTTAGCTTCCTCTCTTTATTTTTTTATTTACATCATTATTATAAGGCACTTAACACTTTAATGTCAAGTAACATTGTTAAATTAATGCTAAAAAAGAAGAGCTAAGTTTTTAAACTTACTCCCCTTCCCTATAAATACCAGAGTTTTTCACCATTTTTGAAAACTTCGTTAATAAAACCACAACCTAAACATTTATCGCCATCATAAAATACACAGGCTTGGCCAGGAGTGACACTTTTGGCTAAAGTAGGATATTTAATTTTAATATAATCCGGTTTTACCTCTTCAACAATAATAGGTATATCTTCCCCCCGATAGCGAAATTTCGCATGCAAAGTAGGTGGTAGAGGCGTCATTAAATTAATATTATCTAAGGTGCAAGCATCACTATATAAGTATTTACTATCGCCAAAAGCAACATAAAGAATATTTTTAGCCACATTTTTACCACAGACATAATGCCGTTTTTTATCACCACTTAAACCAACATTTCGTCTTTGGCCGATCGTATAATTCATAAGACCAGTGTGTCTACCAATAACTTCTTTAGTTTCAACATTAACGATATCGCCTGGATTAGGTTTTAAATAGTTTTGAACAAATTCTTGAAAATGCCGTTCACCAATAAAACAAATACCGGTAGAATCCTTTTTCTTAGCAACATTTAAGTGAGCTTCTTCAGCAATTTTCCGAACTTCAGGTTTAGTTAGATCGCCTAGAGGGAATAATACATGATCTAATTGGTCTTTTTTAATATCGGCTAGAAAATAAGATTGATCTTTATTGCGATCATAAGCTTTATATAAAGTATTATCGATAACTTTAGCATAATGACCTGTTGCTATATAATCCGCACCTAATTTTAAAGCTTCTTTTTTAAATAAATCAAATTTAATATATTTATTACATAGCATATCGGGATTAGGAGTTCTCCCCTTTTTTAATTCATTTAAAAAGTAAGTAAAAACATAATCCCAGTA
>CANQBY010000068.1 GCA_947589695.1 uncultured Bacilli bacterium | reverse complement strand
ATTCCATTTATTTAGGGATTTTACTTATACAATTTTTATTTTTATTGTTAATGGGAATTTACAATACTATTCAATAATAAGTTAAACATTCTTACTTTCAATATTTTGTAATTGAAACCGATATTGTTGTTCCACATTAGGATATTTCTCATGATCTACTTCTGATATAAACATTTCTAACGGTCTAGCATAAAGTTTATTATCCCCATATAAAGCTCGATATATCACTAATTTTTCTTTACTCTCGGAATGAATTGCGATATCTTCAACTAAATAATAATCTCCTTTAAAATGTTTATAAATTCCTTTTATTTTAACTTCCATCTTTTATCCTCCAACTTAAATTTATCAAAAATTATCTTGTAAGTACCCCCAATTTTGCTTTAATTAATTCTTGCATTTCTTCTAAACTATTAGCTTCTAAATTAAACTTCCCATCTTTAAAACTAGTTAGTTTATTACCTTCTAAATCTATAATTACTTTTATTATATCTAGCACATTACCTTCTTCATCAATAACTAAATAAGCGGCTTCCGCGATTTCTTTCTGATAAATATTACTATATTTAAAATCACTTATATAATTATAATAATCACTAACTTGCATATCTAAAACATTATATAAAGCATACATTTGAAAACCATCTACCAAAGCTGTTAATTTAATTATTTTATCATTAATAACTTTATAATCCATCGCCTCTAAATCATGATATATTTTAAATTCACCATTCCCTAAAAGTCCTTGAAACACTGCTGCCTCTCCATCAACATTTAATTTATATATAAAATTTCCTTTTAAAAATAAATCTATCTTTGGCATATCTTCTTGACTATAAAGATTCGCAATAACCTGATAATTTTGATCAACAATTCCTATTAAAGGCATAAAGATTTTATCTTCTTCCATATCAAAGGAATAAACTGGTCTAATTACTCCATAACCATCCACAAAATTAACATCTTTTTTCGCTAATAAAATCTCTGTATTATTATAATATACTGAAAAACAATTCTTCATCAAAACCACCTATTTCTTATTATATCATTTTTCTAAATTCTTGTCTTCCATTTCATATAAATTTTTATATATTAAACTTTTTTTAAGTAATTGAACGTGGGTTCCTTGATCAACAATTTTTCCCTTATCCACTACATAGATAATATCGGCATCCACAATGGTTGATAACCGATGAGCTACGACAATAATTGTATGATCTTTAACTAAATTATTTATGGCTTTTTTAATATATTCTTGAGAATTATTATCTAAAGCACTAGTTGCTTCATCAAATAAAATAACTTTACTTTCTTTGGCTAAACTTCGCGCTATCGCCAATCTTTGTTTTTGGCCACCTGATAAATTTACTCCCCCTTCTCCTAAAATAGTATTATACCCCTTAGGTAAACTCATAATATAATCATCTAAATAAGCCATTTTAGTATATTTCCTCACCATTTCTTCAGTTATATCTGGTCTTATCAATCTAAAATTATCCATAATACTGCGATTAAAAATAAATGGTTCCTGTCTTATAATTGCTATCTTCTCTCTTAAAAAATCTTCGGATAATTCTTTAATATCTACTCCATCTAATAAAATATTTCCTTTTATAGGATCAAATACTCTCATAAGTAAATTAAACAAAGTTGATTTACCTTGTCCTGATTTTCCTACAATAGCAATCTTTTTATTTGGTTCTAATACTAAATTAAAATTATCTAAAGTCATATCTTCATCCGGATATGAAAAACTAACATTTTTAAATTCAATTAAACCTTTAACTTTATCTATATCTTTATTTCCAAAAACTTCATCCGGATATAATTTATTTTCTAATATTTCATTTACTCTTCCTAAAGAAACTGCTACCTTTTGATATGTTTGAGTAAATCCATTAATATTTTCAATTAACCACATATATCTATAAATATAATAAGTCATCGCAATAAAGAATGTTAAAGTAGTCTTTCCATAATAAAGTAATATTACACAAGTAACAAATACTCCTACTTCTAAAAAAGCTTTTAATAACTTCATAATTAAGCCAAATTCTTTTCTTTTATCAATTTCATCCTCTGATTTCTTAAAAATATTTCGAATAATTACTTTCATGTCTGTTAATAAACTTTTTTTTATTCCTAAAGTTTTAATTTCTCTAACACCCCTAATGGATTCTGTTACTAAACTTGTGTATTTATCTTGTTCTTTTTTGCGTTTTTTATGAATATCTTTTAAAATCGGATTATATTTTCTTATTACCAAATATAATATTCCTATAAAAAATACTATTTCTAATCCCACAATCCATGAATTCATAAAGATATAAAATATTAAAATAATTGACCCCACTAAAGAAGAAAATATTTCGAGTAACTGTTCAAAAGAAAAACTTAAAGTATCTGTATCATTAACAATACGATTAATTACTTCCCCACTTGCTAACTTTTCATAACCATAAGCTGGTAAATCTAAAGCTTTTTGATAAGTAAAATAACCTAATTTTCGCGAAATTATATTTTCAATTTTTTGTAACATTTGATAAGCTTTCGTTAAGATTAATCCATCCATTACAATTTTAAGAATTAAATATATTCCTAAAAAGATTAAGGCTTTTTTTAACTCTAGCTTTGTTATGGCACTTACCGCTTCTCCATTCAAGTATCCTGTGAATATCTCACTAAATTCCCCAATAAAAACTAAAATACTTGCTACAATTAAAGTTCCTTTTTCCTGTTTAATTAAATCCCATAAATATTTAAAATCTTTAAATTTCTTCATAAAATATCACCATTTAATTTCTAAATTATAACACAAACCAAACCAATTTAAAACTCCTCTTAAAGGAGTTAATTAACATTCACAAATCTTATAGTTTTTATTCTTTGTGTTGTCGTTGGTTTATCAAAACTATCGGTTTCTACTTTTGAAATAGCTAAAGCTACTTCATAACCTGCGATTACTTTTCCAAAAGCTGCATATTTTCCATCTAAATGACTACTTTTACTAACACAAATAAAGAATTGATTACTTGCACTATTCATATTATTTGCTCTCGCCATTGATACAATTCCTTCTTCATGTTTTAAAGTATTCGTAACTCCATTTTCGCTAAATTCCCCTTTAATACTATCTACTTCTGGTAATGTTCCACTTTCAGTAAAACCACCTGCTTGTATCATAAAGTTTTCAATCACACGATGAAATATTGTTCCATCATAATAATGTTTACTAACTAAATTTTTAAAATTTTCGACGGTAATTGGTGCAATATCTGGATATAATTCCATTAATATTACTTTATTATCATCCGTAACTATTTTTACATAATTTGTAACTTCTTCTGTTTCTTCATATTTCATATTTTCTATTTCTCCTTCAGTTATATTTTTATTCCCACAACCTGTTAATAATACCATACTTATTAATAAACCAATTATTATCTTTTTCATTTTATCCTCCATCTTTTTAATTATAACATATTAATCCCTTTTAATAAATGCTATTTTCATATTACTTATAAAGAGTTAAATATTTTTCTCTTTATTCTTCAATATTTTTTTTATTTTTATACTTTTATTTTTAATATACTATCAATAATTTTTTACAATTTAGATAATTTAGTTTATAATACTACTTGTAAAGAAGAAAATATTTTGCATCAAACTTAAAATATTTTCGAGAAAAAAGAGTATTTACAAAAAAAGTTAGCAAATAAATTAAAAATCGAATTAGAAACAACGAAAGGAAATAAATATGAACAATAAACATTTAAAATTAATGAAAGCATACCAAAACAATATTAAAATTTCAGATAAAAATTTAGGAGATAAATATACTCATTTTGAAAATTCCAAATTAGACGAAAGTAAAACTTTATTATATGAAATAAATACTAAACCAACACGATATAAAAGATTTGCAAGAGGTCAAATAGTAAAAGTGAAATTCGGTGTTAATATTGGTAGTGAGTTTTCAGGCGACCATTACGCATTAGTTATATCTAAAAAAGATACAATGATTAACCCTGTTCTTCATGTAATTCCTTTAACTTCTAAAAAATCCAAATATAATTTACAATTAAATGAACTTTTATATGATGAACATGAAATAAATAATTTAAAAGAATTACTATTAAATGAAAGTAATCCTAATAAGATTAAAAAAATAAAAACTTGTATTAAATATTATTCAAATTGTAAAACCAAAAAAACTTATGCTTGCATTAAACATTTAAAAACAATAAGTAAACTATCTATTTGTAAACTTATAAATGAATACGATTATTTATATAATTTAAGGGTTTCTAGTGATATATTAAAATTAATTGATGAAGAAATTATAAAGGAATATACTTTATAAGTATTAAAACAGTACATATTTTATACTTGACTAACATAAAATAATATTGTAGAATATAGATACAAGAGCAGAAATGCTTTTTACGGTATTGTATATTTACAATACAATGACAAGTGTCGTTAGACATTCTACAAGGTTAGTCAAGTACTAACCTTTTTTTTAAAATCTAAAAAACATAAAAAGTTACCTAAAATAAATTAAACATTAAAAAATCCCCTAAATAAAGGGATTAAAAACATAATGGTGCTGAAAACAAGAATCGAACTTGCGACCTACGCATTACGAGTGCGTTGCTCTACCGACTGAGCTATTTCAGCAAACATCATTATTATACCATATACAACTTATTTTTAAAACAAAAAATACTTTATTTCTAAAGTATTATTGCATTACCATTCGCATTTTCTCTAAACTTTTCTTTTCATATCGTGAAACCATTACTTGAGTCATATTAAGTTTTTTCGCTACTTCTGCTTGCGTCAAGTCTTCATAATAGCGAGATTTTATAATTTCTTGTTCCTCGGGATTTAATACTTTAAAACTATCATCTAAATCTAATTTTAAATCCATATTTACTTCTCTTTCATCGGGAATTACTTCATGTAAATTAATCTCATCCCTATTATCATCCATTCTAATTATCGACTGCGCACTAATTATTGCTTCATTAACCATATTTACATCTAATTCTAAAAATAATGCAATTTCTTCATTTGATGGTACTCTTCCTAATTTTTGGGCTAAAGTATATCTTGTTGTCTCTAGCTTTTTATATATTTTAAGGATATCTTTACTTACTTTTATTTCTCTCATACTTTTAGCTAAATTATACATTTCTCCATAAATATAATAATAAGCATATGTACTAAAACTAGTTGTTCCCTTATCATTAAAATTCTGATAAGCTTTAAGTAAGCCAATTACCCCCACTTGTATTAGATCTTCTTTATCTACTTTATAAAATTTGCTTGCTATTTTTTTAATTAATCCCATATGGGTTTCTATAAGTGTATTTGTATTCATTAGATATTTATTAATTTATTAGCTGCTAATTCATTAGAAGCAATATGTATTCTTAACCTTTTTATTTTTAATCTTAAATCATCACTAACTTCACACAAGCAAATTTTTCCTTTATTAACTCTTATTGCACATTTAGTATTAAGTAAACTATCTAATCCGGCCTCATCTATATCTTTAAGTAAAAACATATTAAAAACTAAATATTTAACTTTATGTTTTAATACTACTGGCACAATATAATTATTTATTTTATAACAAGACTTTCTATTTAATACTCCTTCTAGTCTTACATATAAAACACCTTTTTCATATTCCATATCAACTTTTAACATTCTATCACCCTTGCTACTTAAATATAGAACTTTTTAAATATTTTTTAAACACGTTCGACAAAGGTTATCAAATGTTGTCAAATTACTTAGTTTAAATATGTAAAGTTAAATTGTAAAAAAAAAAGCACTAAGTGCTTATTTAACAAATGGTATTAAAGCCATATATCTTGCATATTTAACTTGTTCTGCAATATGTCTTTGATGTTTTGCGCAAGCTCCTGTCATTCTTCTTGGCATAATCTTGCCTTTATCATTAATATATTTATTAATAATCATTACATCTTTATAATCCACGCTTTTACCAGCGCACATTTGACATATTTTCTTTTTCTTACGATAGAATTCTGCCATATTTATTCCTCCTTTTTAAAATGGTAAATCATCATCACTTAAAGTAATTTCTTCTCCAAAATCTTTAAATGGATCTTCGGTAATATCCGTCGTAGGCATATTAGCTATATCTGGTGCCATATTAGTTGGGGGAGCTTGATATCCACCATTATTAACTGGTACTTGATAACTATTATTACCATAACTATTATTTTGATTATCATCTTTAGAACCTAAGAAAGTAATATTATCACATAAAACTTCGGTTACATATCGCTTACTTCCATCTTGAGCTTGATAATTTCTAGTTTGAATTCTTCCTTCAACAGCAATTTGACTGCCTTTATGACAATATTTTGCTAAATTCTCAGCTTGTCTTCTCCAAACTACACAACTAATAAAATCCGTTTCCGCTTGACCTCCTCCTTGAGGATTAAAAGGTCTTGATACCGCAATTGAAAATGTTGCTACACTCAAATTAGATGGTGTTGTTCTAAGTTCTGGATCTCTTGCTAATCTTCCGATTAAAATTACTTTATTCATATTCTACTCCTCATCTAATTTTATAATTAAATGTCTTAAAATAGATTCATCAATTAAACTACGACGATCGAATTCTTTGATAACATCTTTGTCTGCTTCAACTTTTAAAACATAGTAATATCCATTTAATTCTTTCTTAATTGGATATGCTAATTTTCTTTCGCCCATCTCTTTAACTTCAACTATTTTACCTTTACCATCAGTTATAATTTTTTTCATAGCTTCGATAGTACTTTTAATTTTAGCTTCTTCCATAGTTGTTTTTACGATGAACATAATTTCATATTTAGTCATATTTCCACCTC
>CANQBY010000067.1 GCA_947589695.1 uncultured Bacilli bacterium | reverse complement strand
CGTATGGAGTTGCTCCTTTACATAAAGATTTAATTGGAGAAGATGTTTATATAAATATGATTAATAGTGCCAAGAAATATTTATATATTATGACTCCTTATTTAATTATTGATACCGATATGGTTAATTCATTATGTCGAGCTGCTAAAAGAGGAGTAGATGTACGAATTGTAGTGCCAGGAATTCCAGATAAGAAAATAGTCTATACCCAGACAGTATCTTTTTTTAAGATATTACATGATAATGGAGTAAAAATTTTTAAATTTACAAATGGTTTTGTCCATGCGAAAGTTTTTTTGGCCGATGATGTTAGAGCAGTTGTAGGAACTATTAATATGGATTATAGAAGTTTATATTTGCATTTTGAAAATGGAATTTATATGGAGGAAGTAAAAGAATTAAAAGATATTTATCGGGATTTTGAAAATACTTTTAAGGAATGTCAAAAATTAGAAGATAAGGATGTTAAGACAGGGTTTTTGAAAAAATTATGGCAAGCAGTATTAAGATTATTTGCTCCATTATTTTAGATAATGTTATATGTATATAAAAATTCTAAATAAGTTTAAGTTAAAAATGGGAATTAGAAAATTTAAAAAAATTAAATTATAAGGCTTAACTTTTAAGCAAAAATATATTAAGATATTAGAAGAAGGAGGGTATATATGATACCATTTAAAAGAGCAAATATTTTAATACCGAAAAATGTAGATATGAATAAGTGGAGTGTTGTTGCTTGCGACCAATATACCAGTGAAGCAGAATATTGGGAAAGAGTAGAAAAATATGTGGGAAGCGCACCTTCAACTTTAAGAATTACTTTACCTGAAATATATTTAGAGGAAAGTGATGTAGAAGAGCGAATTAAAAAAATAAATCAAACGATGAAAGATTATTTAGATCAAGATATATTTGAAGAACTAGATAATACCATGATTTATTTAGAGAGAACCCAAAGTGATGGAAGAATAAGAGAAGGAATAATTGGCATGGTGGATTTGGAAGATTATTCTTATGAAAAAGGAAGCCAAACTTTGATTCGAGCAACTGAGAAAACTGTAGTAGAAAGAATACCACCAAGACTTAAAGTAAGAGAAAATGCTTTATTAGAATTACCCCATATTATGATTTTAATTGATGATCAAAAAAAAGAAATTATTGAAAGCTTAAAAAATGAAGTTAGTAATGATGAACTAGTATATGACTTTGATTTAATGGAAAATGGAGGTCATATCAAAGGTTATCAATTGAAGGATTCCAGTATAAATAGAGTAATGGATGGTTTAGAGAAATTAGCTTTGAAAGATACTTTCCAAAAAAAATATGGAGTAGAAAATAAAGGAGTTTTATTATTTGCGATGGGTGACGGGAATCATTCCTTAGCAACTGCCAAAGCAAACTATGAGAATTTAAAGAAAACTATGGGGGATGAGGCTTTAAATAATCCGGCAAGATATGCTTTAGTAGAGTTAGTTAATTTACATAGTGAAGCTTTAGAATTTGAAGCAATTCATCGGGTAATTTTTGATACTGATCCAGAAGATTTAATTAAAGAATTATATAAATATTATGATATAAACGAAGAAGGAATGGGCCAAAAAATCGAAATAGTTACGAGTAATATGGATAAAAAAGTTTATATAAGTAATCCTAAATCTAATATCGCGGTTGGTTCAGTGCAAATGTTTTTAGATGAATACTTAGAGAGCCATAAAGGAAAGATTGATTATATTCATGGTGATGATGTTACGAGAAATATGGGAAAAGAAGAAGGCAATGTTGGAATTTTATTTGAAGCTATGCCAAAAAGTGAACTATTTAAAACGGTTATTTTAGATGGAGCTTTACCACGAAAGACTTTCTCAATGGGTCATAGTTATGATAAGAGATTTTATTTAGAAGCAAGAAGAATTAAATAAGTAGATTTTAAAAATATATATGATTGTTATAATTATATGTATTTTTTTAATGTTAAATGCACAATGAAAGCACTGCTATTTGCACAATAAAAACGCTGCTAAATGCACAATAGATGTTGAAATTATAGACTTTTAGTGGTATATTAGAAAAAAGGAGTAATAGATAATATGGCCTTAACAAAAGAAAATTATAAAAAAAGATTAATTGATAATGAAATAAGTGAGTTATTAAAAATGTTTGGAGCAATTAGTATAGAGGGTCCAAAATATTGTGGGAAGACCTGGACAGCTTTAAATCATGCTAATTCGATGGTATTATTAACTAAATCTAATAATCCTAATTCTGATTATCAAAAAGCTTTAATAAATAGGGATTTAATTTATGCTAATAATTATCCTGAATTAATTGACGAGTGGCAATCTATTGAACAGATTTGGGATGATGTAAGAACTAAATGTGATGAAGATGGTAAAAGTGGAAAATTTATTTTAACAGGTTCTTCAGTGCCAGCTAGACAAGATAAAATATTTCATTCAGGGGCAGGAAGAATTTATAAACTTAATATGTATACAATGTCATTATTTGAGTCAGGAGACTCAGAGGGAATAGTTAAGCTTTCAGATTTATTTTTAAATAAGGATTTGGCAGTTAATTTAAAAAATAAGCCAACTTTAGAAAAGCTTGCTGATTTAATTATTCGAGGAGGATGGCCAGCGAGTTTAAAATATGATAGTAAAAATTATTATAGATTGCCCTTAAGTTATATTGAAGACGTTTTATCTCATGATATTAATTATGATGGAGTAATGAGAGATAGAGAAAAAATGCAAATGTTATTAAGATCATTAGCAAGAAATGAATCGACTCTGGTAACTAATGAAAAATTAGTTAATGATATAGAAAATTATACAACAGAAAAAAATTATCAAATTAGTCGAAATACGGTTTCCGATTATTTAAATGTTTTAGAAAATATCCATTTAATTCAAAATCAATTACCATATTCTATTAAAATTCGCTCTAGTGTTAGAGTTGGTAAAATGAGTAAAAGACATTTTGTGGATGTGTCACTCGCATGTGCGGTTTTAGGATTAAAGCAGGAACAATTAATGAAAGATTTAGAATTATTTGGATTTATGTTTGAGTCTTTAGTCGTAAGAGATCTTAGAATATATATTGAATATTTAGGAGGGCATATATATCATTTTCATGATAATAATACAGGTTTAGAAGTAGATGTAATCTTGGAATTAAGAGATGGGACTTTTGGAGCAATAGAAGTTAAATTGGGAGTTGGTAAAATAGAAGAAGCAGCTAAAAATTTATTAAAATTTGCGAAAAGTTGCGATGTAGAGCCAAAATTTTTAGGGGTAGTATGTGGAATGATTGATTATGCTTATAAAAGAAAAGATGGGGTTTATGTTTTACCTATAACGGCGCTTAGGCCTTAAGAAAGGATATTTATGGATAAAAAAGAAAAAATTATTTTACTCGAAGATTTAGATAAAAGAGTTTTAGATATTGGGAGGGCTCTTTGAAGTAGAAAAATTAGAGCAGGAAAAAAAAGAATTAGAAAATAAAATAAATAAATCTAATTTTTGGGAAGATCAAACCATGGCTAATATGACTTATCAACAATTTAAAAATATTAAAAAGAAATTAGATTTATATAATGATTTAAAAGATAATATTGATTTATATTTAGAATTAATAGAATTAGAAGATATAAATGATAAAGATATTATAAATTTACAAGAAGAATTAGAAGATTTAGAAATTAGAACCTTATTAAAAGGTAAATATGATGGAAATGATTGTTATTTAGAAATTCATCCAGGTGCAGGAGGAACTGAATCGTGTGATTGGGCAAGTATGCTACTTCGGATGTACGAAAGATTTTGTGATAAAAATAATTATACGTATAAAGTAATTGAAAAGCAACCAGGAGAGGAAGCGGGTATTAAAAGTGTAACTTTAGAAATAGCAGGAGAATATGCCTATGGATATTTGAAAAATGAAAAAGGAGTCCATAGATTAGTTAGAATATCGCCTTTTGATTCGGCAAAGAGAAGGCATACTTCTTTTGCTTCAGTAATGGTTACTCCTGTATTTACTAATAATGTTGATATTGAGATAAAAGAAGAAGATTTAAAAATAGATGTTTACCATTCAAGTGGGGCTGGAGGTCAATCAGTTAATACTTCCAACTCCGCCGTAAGAATTACGCATTTACCAACTAAAATTGTGGTAACATGTCAAACAGAACGAAGTCAACTTAGAAATAAAGAGATTGCTTTAGAAATTCTTAAAAGTAAAATCTTTGAACAACAAGAAGAACAAAGAGAAAAAGAACTTAAAAATATAACGGGAGATATTAGTGAAACTTCTTTTGGAAGTCAAATTCGAAGTTATATTTTAGAACCTTATAAATTAGTAAAAGATCATCGAAGTAATTATGAAGAAAATGATCCTTTAAAAGTATTAGATGGAGATATTAAAGGATTAATGGAAAGTGTTCTTAAAAAAATAAACTAACAAAAAAATGTTAGTTTTTTAGATGACTATTTTTTTATTACAAGTTGGACAAGTAAGTCTAACTTTTTTATGGGTAATTTCTTTAATAGATTTAAGAAAATCACTTAATTCAATAGGAATTTCTGTTTCATACTCGCAATGTTCACATTTTAATTTTTTCCTTATAATTTCATAGTTACTAACTTTGGGTAATAAACTAATCATATTAGTATGAAGAGCTTTGGCAATATTATTTAAAGCTGCGATAGAAAAAGATTGAAATGTGATACTTTCAATGTTAGCAATAAAAGAAACAGAATAATTAGTTAGTTTGGCTAATTCTTCTTGGGTAATACCTAATTCTTTTCTTTTATTTTTAATATTTTTTCCAATTTCATTATATAATTCTAATTCTTCCATAATTCGCCTCACATATACATAATAGCATATAAAAAGCGCGAAATTTGTCACATTTTGTCGAAGGTTTCATTTTTTTTAGGAATTAACTTTCCTCCACATTTAGGGCAGGTAAAAGTAGGGTATAATTCTTTACTTTTACCAACTGTATAGATAAATTCAAAAACATCAATTACTTCAATAGGCATATCAATGGTGTTTGAACATTTATTACATATATATTCAACACTGTTCATATTAACACTTCCTAAATTGTTGTCATAACAAATTTCGTGAAGGCTAACACCTAAGGCTGTTGCGATACGCCATAGAGCACCCAAAGAAAAAGTTTGATGGGTGGATGATTCAATATTGGCAATAAAGGAAGGAGAATAATTTACTAATGCGGCAAGCTCATCTTGCGTTAGTCCTCGCATTTTACGGAATTTTTTAATATTTTTTCCAACAAATCCATAAACGTAGTTTTCGTCGTTACGATTAAACCTCATGATACTACCACCTACTACTCTTTATATTATAAAACCTATTATTTAAGAAGTTACTAACACAAATAATAGAACTTTTAACAAATCTTCTATAAATAGTAGACTTTTTTGTCGAATTATGATATATTTAACAAGAATAAGGAAGTTAATGTTTGGAAAAAGGAGGAAAAATGTATGAAGTTTGAAACATTAAATTCAGGAAAAAGTAGGTTTTGGAAGCGATTTTGCTTAGGATTTTCCTTATTTGTAATTGCCCTGTTTGGTATTTTTACCATATATACTTCATTTGCCAAGTATAAAGTTGTAAGTAGTGTAAAATTAGCAGAGGGAACAATAAATTATTCAAGAGCAGATTTTAGTTTGATAGGAATAAAGCAGCAAGAAAGAAATGAAGATGGAAGTGGTAAAACAATAGAAGGTGGCGAAGGTAAGGAATATAAAGATGTAACAGATGTTCCTACTGATGGATATGAATTTAATGGTGAGGCTACTTATTGTACTATTGGGGATGATGTTCATGTAACTGGTAAAACAGCTTTGTTAGCCAAAGGTATTACAATAACGTATGATAGTGCTACTGGTCTTGTTTTTTCAGGAATAAAGAAAACTAATACAAAGTGTTATGTATATTTTGATGTTTCCGAGAAAGGAAGTTCTGAAAAGACTTTAGCAGATTTAGATTTTGACTCTCAGGGAGCCGCAAAAAAAGGATTTGGTGACACAGCATGTTTAGTTGGCTGCGGTATAACAGAGGAAAATGGAGTATTTGAGGCAGAAGACGAAGATGGAACGATTAGTTACTATTTTAGAGGAAGCGTAAGCAATAACTGGGTTAAGTTTGGTAAAACAAGTGGTGGATCAGATTTATATTGGCGCATCATCCGAATAAATGGAAATGGAAGCATAAGATTAATCTACGCTGGGGAAACAAGTAGTTTAGGAAGTAGTAACACTGGCAAAAATGCCGAAGATAGTAAAGCATATAATAGTAGTTATAATGATAATAAGTATGTAGGCTTTATGTATGGTGGAATAAAAGGAGGGGCAACTACTACAAGCTACACAGATGCTCACAAAAATGAAACAGATAGTGATATACTTACTACATTATATAGTTGGTGGGATAAAACTAACTTAGAAACTTTGTTAGGCAAAATAGATGGAGCAACTGGCTTTTGTAATGATAGACAATCTTATGATGGTTCTGCAGCTACTTCTAAACCAGATAAAGCAAGTCATGGATATGGTACAATTACTACGTACTATGGACCATATATAAGGGCATACCAAACACGTAAACCAACATTCCTTTGTGCACAAAAGTCTCAAGATTTGTTTACTTATAAAGATGACAGGGGAGACGGTAATGGAGCATTAAAAAAGCCAGTAGGATTAATTACGGCGGATGAGGTAATGTATGCTGGAGGTTATGCCGGAAAAAATAATACAGGCTACTGGTTATATACAAATCAATACTACTGGACAATGTCTCCGTATAGCTGGAGCAGCGGTAGTGCTTCCGTGTTCCGTGTGGCTGATAGTGGCTCCCTCGGCGACATCAGCGTGATCGACACTGAT
>CANQBY010000066.1 GCA_947589695.1 uncultured Bacilli bacterium | reverse complement strand
ATACATACTTTAAAAGAATTTAAAGAGTTAGATTTTCTTAAATTAAATAATTACTTAGATAAAATAAAAATAGTTTTACCATTTAGTTCTTATAGTTTATTAGAGAAATATCCAGATAGTTATTTAGGATATGCGAATGATACAGAAAAGATTGAAGCTTTACTTTTAAGTGAAAAAGTAGTTTATGTAAAAGAAGTAGTTAGTTTAAAAAAAGAAGATACAAGTTTAGTTAGATATTTAGAAGCAATAAATAAAGGGGTAAGTATTAATAATATTACAAATGATTATAGTTTTAAATATTTGAATTTACAAGTTAAAGAAGAAGATATAAAATCAACAGAAGAATTTAGTTTAGATATAAATATCATAATTGATAATAAAGAAAATTATATTCCAACTTATGATAAAGATAAAGATTCAGAAGAATTTTTAGTTTCTTTAGCGTATAAAGGTTTAACTAAAAGACTTAGGGGAAATATATTACCTAATTATAAAGAAAGATTAGATTATGAACTGAGTGTAATTAAAAAGATGGGGTTTGTGGATTATTTTTTAATTGTGTATGATTATGTTTTATATGCGAAGAAAAATAATATTTTAGTGGGACCAGGAAGAGGTAGTGCCGCGGGTTCGTTGGTTAGTTATTCTTTAGGAATTACGAATATTGACCCCATTAAATATGATTTATTATTTGAAAGATTTTTAAATCCCGAGAGAATTACAATGCCCGATATAGATATTGATTTTGAATATACCAAAAGAGGACAAGTAATTGATTATGTAAGAGAACGATATGGTAAATTTCAGGTAGCACCTATTATGACTTTTGGAACTTTAGGATCAAAGCAAGTAATTAGAGATATGGGTAGAGTTTTAGATATTCCCATTACGTTAATAGATAAGTTTGCCAAAATTATTGACGCTAAATTAAGCTTAGCAGAATTAAAAAATAGAGATAATATTAAAGATTTTTTAAATAATTATCCCGAACTTAAAAATTTATATGAAATAGCAAGTAAATTAGAAGGAATTAAAAGACATATTTCGACGCATGCCGCGGGAGTAGTAATTTGTAATCGTTCTTTAGATGAAGTAATTCCAATTATTAATAATAATGAAGCAATTATGACCGGAGTTACTATGGAATATTTAGAGAATTTAGGATTATTAAAAATGGATTTTTTAGCTTTAAGAAATTTAACGATAATTGCTAATGTTTTAGATTTAATTAAAAAAGCGACAGGTAAAATGATTGATTTAAGTCGGATTGATTTAAATGATAAACAAGTGTTTAAGTTATTTAGTGAGGCTGATACTGAAGGGGTTTTTCAATATGAAAGTAGTGGTATGAAAAACTTAATGAAGAAATTAAAACCGAGTAGTTTTTCCGATTTAGTAGCTTCCGTCGCGTTATTTAGACCTGGTCCGATGGATAATATTGATATGTTTATCAGAAGAAAATACGGACAAGAGAAAATTAGCTATTTACATCCCGATTTAGAGCCGATTTTAAGAGAAACTTATGGAGTTATAGTCTATCAAGAACAAGTAATGCAGATACTAGTTAAAATTGGGGGATATAGCTATGCGGAAGCGGATAATATAAGAAGAGCTATGTCGAAGAAAAAAGAAGAAGTAATGCAGGAAGATAAAAAACACTTTGTCAAGATGGCAATAAATAGAGGTTACAGGGAAGATATCGCGGTCCAAATCTATGATTTAATCCTAAAATTTGCAAGATATGGATTTAATAAAGCCCATTCAGTTAGTTATGCCTTAATTGGTTATCAAATGGCTTATTTGAAAGTAAAAGCCCCAATATTTTTTATAACTAATTTACTTAATATGAGCATTGGAAGTGAAATTAAAACTAAAGAATATATTGATGAAGCTAAAAGAAAAGGAATTAAAATTATTCCACCCGATATTAATATAAGTACCAATAATTACATCATAAAAGATGAAGGATTAATGTTACCTTTAAGTAGTGTGAAAAATTTAGGCGCAAGTAGTACAAATAGTATCTTAGAAGAAAGAGATAAAAATGGTTTATTTAAAGATTATTTAGATTTTGTTAGTCGAGTTTATAAAAGAGAAGTTAATAAAAAAGTGATTATATCTTTAATTTTAGCGGGTTTATTAGATACATTTAAATTAAATAAAAGAACAATGGTGGAAAATTTAGATGTTGCAATTAATTATGCAAGTTTAATTAGTAATTTGGATGCTTCCTTTGTTGCTAAACCGGAGATTATAGAGAAAGAAGAATACGAAGAGAGTATCTTAAGAGAAAACGAATATAATTCCTATGGTTTTTATTTAAAAAATCATCCCGCGAGTGTATATCAAGATAAAAGTGTTGTAAAAATTAAAGATGTCGGAGAATTTTTTGATAAACATATTAAATGTGTAGTTTTAGTCGAAAAAATAAAAACAATAAAAACTAAAAAGGGCGATAATATGGCTTTTGTAACCGGAAGTGATGATACTGGTAATATAGATTTAGTAGTGTTTTCCAAAGCTTATTATATGCTTAGTAATATAAATAAAGGAGATATTATAATAGTTCAAGGAAAAGTAACAAAAAGATTTGATACTTATCAGATTAATATTGATTTTTTAAATAAAGTGTAATAGGATATTTTAGAAAGTAAGTGGTAGTATGCAAGAAATAAAATCTTTTTTAGAAAGTATAAACTTTACTTGTGAAGGACATGATTTAGATTTAGTAAAAATAGATAAAGTTGTTATGAATAAAAAAAATGAATCATTTAAAGTTTATTTAAAAAGTGAAAAGGTTATTAATTATGAAGTAATGGATAGATTACTTAATAATGATTATAAAATAAATAATAAATATCCTTGTATGATTGATATTGAATATCAAAATATTACAGATCAAGATATATTAGAATATTTAAAAGAAATAATTAAAAAATTAGTAATAGATAAACCATCTTTAATTAGTTTAAATGATAGTGAACCAAAACTCGATGATGATATTATTATTTTTGAAGTAATTAGTAAAATGGAAGAAGAAAAAATAAAGATGGAAATACCTAATATTGAAAAAATGTTAAAAAAATTAGGATTTAAAGATTATTTAATTACAACTAATTTGAATGAAGAAAAAATGAAAGATGTGGAAGAAGAACTTAAAAATGTACAAGCACCAATGGAATATACTGAAATAGTAAAAGAATATAAGCCGGGAGAAGTAGTGATGGGTAAAAGTATTCAAAAAGAACCGGTAAAAATTAGTACTATTAATAATGTTGGAAGAAATATAACAATTGAAGGGTATATTGAAGATATTTCTTATTTAGAAAGAGATAATATTAATATTATTACTTTAACAATTAATGATAATGAAAAAAGTTTGATGGCGAAAATATTTAAAAAAGATAAGGAAGAATATTTACCTTTAAAAAATTTACTTAAAGAAGAAGATTGGTACAGATTAAATGGGAATGTTGATTTTGATTCGTATTCAAAATGTTTAGCTTTAAGTGTAAGAAATATGGAAGCAATTGAGGCACAAGAGATTGTAGTAAACCAAAGCGATGATCCAAATATAATTATGGGAAGTCATGTAGATGGAGATATTACTTATTTAGAAAATGTTTTAGGTCCTCAAGAAAATGTAATTGTGGAAGCTTATGTGTTTGGGGATGAATTACTAGAAAGAGATAAAATAAATATTTTATCATTAAAAATAAGTGATAATACCAATAGTATTTTAGCAAAAGTGATTAAGAAAAATAAAAAAGAATTTGCAGTTATTAAAAGTAAACTTAAAGACGCGGTTAAAAAAGAGAAATGGTATCGGTTTCATGGAAATGTCGAATTTGATAATTTTGCGCATGAGAATGTTTTACAATTATGGAATATTGAAGCTATAGAAAGTAAAAAAGAAAAAATTAAAGATGAGGAGCCAGTTAAAAGAGTAGAGTTACATACCCATACGATGATGAGTATGATGGATGGGGTAATTGATGCCGGAGCCTTAGTAAAACATGCGTTAAGTTTAGGCCATAAAGCAGTCGCAGTAACCGATCATAATGCTTTACAAGCGTATCCGGATTTGTTTCATGCTGTTTGTGAGATAAATGAGGGTAAAACGGGGGATGAAAGATTTAAAGTAATATATGGAACAGAACTTAATGTGGTCAATGATGATATTGATTTTATTCATAATTTAAAAGATTATACTTTATTAAATCAAGAATATGTCGTATTTGATACCGAAACTACTGGGTTTTATGTGGGTAGTGATCAAATGATAGAAATTGGAGCAGTTAAAATTAAGAATGGGGAAATAAGTGATCGGTTTGATGAATTTATTGATCCACATCGGCCTTTACCTCAAAAAATTACCGATTTAACTTGTATTACTGATGAAATGCTTCAAGGACATGCGAATGAAGAAGAAGTTACCAAAAGATTTTTAGAGTGGACTGGTGATTTACCGATGGTTGCGCATAATGCCAAGTTTGATATTGGTTTTATTAGAGCAGCTTGTCTTAAATATGATTTAGGGGAGTTTAAAAATACTGTTTTGGATACCATGAGTATGGCACGGATGTTACATCCAGAGTGGCCTAATCATAAACTTACCACTTTGGCTAGAAGATATAAAGTAGAGTGGGATGAGGACGCCCATCATAGAGCGGATTATGATGCACAAGGAACAGCTTTGGCTTTTCATAAAATGTGTGAAGAGCTAGACGCCAGAAATATTGAGACGACCACCAAATTATTTAATTCCGTAGATATTAATGAGTTAATTAAATTTAGTTTTCCGTTTCATTTATGTTGTTTAGTGAAAAATAAAGTAGGTTTAAAAAATTTATTTAAAGTTATTTCTTATGCGAATACCACTTACTTATTTCGAAATAGTGAACCAAAGTTACCGAGGGGAGAACTTAAAAAATTAAGAGAAGGTTTACTTATTGGAAGTGGTTGTGTAAATGGAGAGATCTTTGAAGAAGCAAAAACTAAAGATGATGAAGAATTATCCAATTTAATGCAATTTTATGATTATATTGAAGTGCAACCAATTGGGGCTATAAAACATTTATTAGATATGGAATCAAGTGGTTTTAAAACCGAAGAAGATTTAAAAGAACATATCAAAAAGATTATTAGAGTTGCCAAAGATGCTGGAAAATTAGTCGTAGCAACTAGTGATGCCCATTACTTAACCCCAAAAGATAAGATATATCGAGATATTATAATTGCCCAAAAGACAAATGGAAAATTACATCCTTTAAATAAAAGAGGGATAAGTCAACCGGATATGCATTTTCGAACAACTAAAGAAATGCTAGAGGAATTTAGTTTCTTAGGAGAAGATTTAGCCTATGAAATAGTAGTTACGAATACTAATAAAATTAACGATATGATTGAAGAAGTAGAAGTAATTATTCAAACAGGAGGAGTTCCTTTTTCACCAAGAATTGAAAATTCCGTAGAGACTGTGACAGATTTAGTTTATACCAAAGCCGCGGATTGGTATGGGAATCCTTTACCTCTTAATATTGAAGAACGAATTAGTAAAGAATTATATGGCGATGCGGTTTTAGATAGTATTAAGTCAAAATTAAAGAGAGAAGAAAATCTAGGGGAAGAAGAATTTACCAAAAAAGCCTTTTTAATGCTTCATGAAATAATATTAAAAGGTAAAGACGCGGTTGAAACTTTAGTAAAAGAAGAATTAGTTATTAAACTAAAAAAAGAATGGGAAGATAAAATAGCAGAGTTAGAAAATAATTTAAAAGAGGCTGCAGATAAAGAAGCACTAGAAGCGGAAATTAAAGCTTTAAAAGACGCCGACCCAATAAGTGACATTGATAAAAAAGTAAAGAAAACTTTAGGAGGAATTATTGGGGGTGGCTTTGACGTTATTTATTTGATAGCCCAAAAGTTAGTTAAAAAAAGTAATGATGATGGCTTTTTAGTTGGCTCCCGAGGTTCAGTCGGTTCTAGTTTTGTAGCGACTATGATGGGAATTACCGAAGTAAATTCTTTACCACCACATTATAGATGTAAAAATTGTAAGCATAGTATATTTGAAGATCAAGAGGGCAATCCTTTGGGGGCAACATATAAAAGTGGTTTTGATTTACCAGATCTAGATTGTCCAAAGTGTGGATGGAAAATGACGAAAGATGGACAAGATATGCCTTTTGCCACTTTCTTAGGTTTTAATGCTGATAAAGTACCCGACATCGACTTAAATTTTTCCGACTTAAATCAAGCGGCGGCGCATGAATATACCAAAGTGTTATTTGGCGTTGATAATGTCTATCGAGCCGGAACAATTGGTACCGTCGCGGAAAAAACAGCCTTTGGATTTGTTAGAGGTTATGCCGAAGCTCGAGGAATAGTTATGAATAATGTCGAAATTGAAAGACTCGCGAAAGGGTGTACCGGAGTTAAACGAACAACAGGTCAACATCCGGGAGGAATCGTCGTTATTCCAGGGTATATGGATGTATACGATTTTACCCCATATCAATATCCAGCGGAAGATATCGATGCTGCCTGGCGAACAACTCATTTTGATTACCATGCGATTGATCAAGATGTATTAAAACTAGATATTTTAGGACATACAGATCCTACCCAACTACGGATGATTCAAGATATTTCGGGCATAGATGTTACAACGGTACCTTTAGATGATAAAGAAACAATGGGAATATTTTTATCACCCGAACCTTTAGGGGTTACTAAAGATCAAATAATGAATGAAACCGGAACTTTAGGTGTACCGGAATTTGGAACGCCATTTACAATTGGAATGTTAGTGGATACAAAGCCCAAAACTTTTGCCGAATTAATTAAAATATCGGGCTTATCCCATGGGACAGATGTATGGCTCGGCAATGCGCAAGAATTAATTCGAAATAAAGTAGTACCATTTA
>CANQBY010000065.1 GCA_947589695.1 uncultured Bacilli bacterium | reverse complement strand
CTAAAATAATATGAGGATCCATAATCATCTGTGCTTGAGCAAATAAGCTTTTTTGTTCCTTCTATTCCTGTTACTGAGGCATTTCCATTTTCATCAACCACTGGACATCCATCTTTTTCACTATTAGCTGTTAATCCTAAATCTGCTAAAGTTTGTTCTGATGGTGTTTTTAGTTTTTCAAAATATACATAACACTTTGTTCCTTTTTGATCTATTGCTATATATACTTTTTTATCTTTATATTCAAATACATTATGTATTTTATTATCTTCATCACTACCGATAATACAATAACTTGCATTACTTAATTCATAATTGCCTTCAGGGATTTTTTCTATTACTTCATTACCATTGCCATCATTTTTATACATAGCTATAACATTTAAGTCTGCTGCTGAGTATGTAATTGTTCCCTCGGCTAGTTTTACGTTATCTACTACTTTATATTTTGCTTTTGTGAATAATAAATTACTTACTAACAGAAGTGCTACTCCCACTATTAAACCACATAAAAACCATTTTCCTTTTTTACTATTACTAATATCTAGTTTTTCGAATTTCATTTCTTACCCTACTTTCTTTATTAAGTTATACTTCATTTTCTTTACTCTCAATTGAGTGTATCATATATAATATTATACACTCATACGAGCTTACTGTCAACACATCTTTTTGCGTGTATGTATACTTTTTAGGTAAGGATGGTTACTATGAATATAAATAGATTAAGAGAGATTAGAGAAGATAGAGATTTGAAACAAGAAGATATTGCAAAACTTTTAAGTACTACTCAACAACAATATTCAAAATATGAAATTGGCTTTAGAGCTATACCTGTTGAGAGATTAAACATTCTCGCAGATTTTTATGGTGTTTCTGTGGATTATTTAATTGGAAGAACTGATGTTAGAAAGCCTTATCCAAAAAGTATATTAAAATAATTTAGGTATGATTTATGTAGGATTTAGGTAAGATATATGGTATAATATATTTGAGGTGTTTTTTATGAGTTATAGACCACCATATACGATTACCGATACTATGCTTAAAAGAGTAGCTAGTATCATGGAAAAATTAGGAAGAATTAATGATACCACTAATTTAGATAAGAAACCAATATTAAGAAAAAATACTAAAATTAATTCGATACATTCGTCTTTAGCTATTGAAAATAATAGTTTATCTTTAGAACAAGTTAAAGATGTTATTGAGGGAAAGATTGTTATTGGACCAAAAAGAGAAATTCAAGAAGTTAAAAATGCTTATAATGCTTATAATATGATACCGGATATTGATCCTTATAGTATTGAGGATTTACTTAAAGTTCATGAACAAATGACTTTTTTAATACAACCGGATGCTGGAAGTTTTAGAACTAATGGTGAAGGTGTCTATGATGGGAATAAACTAATATTCATGTGTCCACCAGCGAAAATGGTAGTTCCTTTAATTAAAGATTTATTTTTATATATCTTAAATAATAAAGATAATATTCATCCTTTAATTTTATCTTCAATTTTTCATTATGAATTTGTCTTTATCCATCCTTTTAGTGATGGGAATGGAAGAATGGTTAGACTTTGGCAAAATGTTTTATTATATAAATGGAAACCTATTTTTTTATATATACCTTTAGAAAGTAAGATAAAAGAATATCAAAAAGAATATTACGAAGCGATATATAAATGTCATAAGGCGGGTAATTCAAATTTATTTATTGAATTTATGCTTAAAATGATAGACGAAGTTATTGATAAAATAGAAGATAATACTTTGGATAGACAAATTACTACAGAAATACTTAATACAGAAACTCTTTTAAACACTATGGGTGAGGGTGTTTATAGCGCAAGAGAACTTATGGAAAAGTTAAATATTAAATCGAGAGATACTCTTAGAAATTCTTATTTAAAACCAGCATTAGAAAAAGGATTAGTAGGTTGTACTAATCCGGATAAAATATCAAGTAAAAATCAAAAATATTATAAGATATAAAGTTAATATTTGTTTTATTTCTGTAGCACTTTGTGTGCCACCTTGTGTATCACTTTGTGTACCATTTTGTGTATCACTATGATTAGAAAAATAATTTCTAAAATCTTTTTTAACTTATATAAGATTTAATTAATTCTAATAAAGGGACAAAAGTATATAAGAAATGTTTGTCATTTTGTTTTAGTATTAAAGATATTTGTATCATTTTATTTTGATATTTAAATTTTAAGTTAGGATTGATATTATAACTTTCTAAGAATAATTTATCAGCTTTTATTTGATTTGATATTTCCTCTGGTAGGTTTAATTCAAAATAATTTTTAGTTTGAGTTACTCGAGTAATATTTAAAGAGTTGGCTAGTTTTTCAAACCATTCTTCATACATATAGATTATTATATTTTCTGATACTTTACCAAAACGGTCTTCTAGTTCTTGTTTTATTTTATCAAAACTTGTTTGGTCTGATACTTCATTAATTTTGTTATGAATTTCAATTTTTATTTCGTCGTCTTGGACATAATCGTCACTAATATGGGTAGAAACATTAATTAAAGAGGTTGGATTAGAGTCTTCAGGTATTTCTTCGCCTTTAAGTCGTTTCATTTCTTCTTCAATCATTTCAATATAAAGATTTATACCAATCGAATCGACAAAACCAGCTTGCTCACTACCTAAGATATCACCGGCACCACGGATGGCTAAATCGCGCATAGCAATACGGTAACCACTTCCTAATTCCGTAAATTCCTTAATAGCTTCAAGTCTTTTAATAGCAATATCATTTAACATTTTACTTTTGTCATATAAAAGATAAGCATACGCGATTTTATTAGAACGCCCTACTCTTCCTCTTATTTGATATAACTGAGCCAGACCAAAACGGTCAGCATTATAAATAATTAAAGTATTAGCATTTGGAATATCTATTCCGGTTTCAATTATAGTGGTACAAACTAAAATATCATATTTATAATCAATAAAATCTTGCATGATATTTTCGAGTTCAAGTTTAGTCATTTGGCCATGCGCACTTACAATTCGAGCTTCGGGGGCTAACTTTTGCAATTTTAGGACAACACTATCTAAATTACTTATATTATTATATAAAACAAAGATTTGACCATTGCGGGATAATTCTTTATAAATCGCGTCTTTCACAATTAAATCTTCGTCTTCTAAGACATAGGTTTGAATTGGATATCTATTGGTTGGGGGTGTATCAATTACCGATAAATCCCTTAGGCCAGACATAGCCATTTTTAAGGTTCGAGGAATGGGAGTGGCGGATAAAGTTAACACATTAATGTCATTTTTTAATTCTTTGATTTTTTCTTTATGAGTAACGCCAAAACGTTGTTCTTCGTCCACGATTAAAAGACCTAATCTTTTAAATTTGACATCATCACTTAAAAGACGATGGGTTCCAAAAACTATATCAATTTGGCCTTCTTCTAATTCTTTTAATATTCTTTTGGTATCTTTTGGGGATGTAAAACGATTTAAAAGAGCAATATTTAGGGGATAATCTTGGAAACGAGCTAAAGCTGAAGTATATTGTTGCTTAGATAAAATAGTAGTTGGGCATAAATAGAAAACTTGTTTATTATTTAAAACAGTTTTAAAAATAGCACGAAAAGCAACTTCTGTTTTACCAAAACCAACATCTCCACAAAGTAAGCGATCCATAGGAACAGGACTTTTTAAATCTTGATCAATTTCATTTATGGCTTTTAATTGGTCTTTCGTGGGAGTATAAGCGAATGATGAGGCAAATTCGTCTTCCATAACAAAAGACTTATAAGCATCACTTTTAACAGCCATACGTTCAGCATATAATTTTAATAATTCTTGGGAAATATCTTTGATACGTTTTTCCACACTACGTTTAGTTTTCGCCCATGAAGTAGAATTTAATTTACTAATTTTAGGTTTAACACCATCTTTAGAAGCATATTTTAAAATGGTATTCATTTTTTCAACGGGTACATAAACCTTATCATTACCATCAAAAAGAATTTCAATATAATCTTTTTCTAAACCATTTTGAGTTAGGGTTTTAATACCATTATAAATACCAATACCATGAGCCATATGGACTACATAATCGCCTAAGTTTAAAGCATTTAAGTCTTTAATTTTATGACCTATTTTATAAGAATTTTTATATTTAATTTCCGTTTTGGTAATATTTTCAATATCATTTTCACTTATTACTACATATTTATCAAAGATAAAACCATGGGCGAGAGGTTCTTCAATTACTTTATAAGGTACTTCTAATTCTTCTTTTAAGATTTTAGCTTGATTTTTTTTAGGAAGATAGAAAATGATTTCATAACCTTTATTAGTCCATACTTTAGTAGCTTCATTTAATCTTTTAAAATCGGAGTTAAAGTTAGTTAAGGTTTTACTAGAAAAATTAAGGGAATTTTTGAAAACTGGTTTATTATCAATAAAATTAAGATAAATATTATATTTAGGGTTAATATCGGATAAGCTAAACATAAATTTGGTATCTGGATCTAATTCTTTGGCAGTGCGATATTCAAACATTTCTTCTTCTAGTTTTAAGTAACTAGCTTTAATTCTAGTATTATCAATAGTTACTACGATAGGATTTTTAGCATAATCATATAAACTAGATTTTTTTTCACTATCTATTTCTCCATTAGGAATTAATGTTACCTCATTTGTTTCATTGATAGACATTTGAGTAGACTCGTCAAAATAGCGAAGTGAATCGATTGTATTACCAAAAAACTCAAGACGAATAGGATGTTCACTTAAAGTAATAAAAATATCAATTACAAAACCTCTTACAGCATACTCGCCTGTAGATGTAACAACAGTTTCTCTTTTATAACCAAGTTCTTCTAAAATAGCAATTAGTTTATCCCGATTAATATTGATATTTTTAGTTAGTTTAATATTTAATTTATTTTGAATATTAGTATCCGTTAAAAACTTTAAATAACCCATTAAGTTAGTTACAATGATACCTTTATTATTTTTGATGGCTTCTAAAGTTTCAATACGATTAGTTTTGAGTTCGGGAGAAATAGCAAGGGCGGCACTAGTTAGAAAATCATCCATTGGAAAAAGATAAGTATTATTTTGAAAGTTTTTAATACCCCGATAGAGCTCATTTGCTTCATATAAAGTTGAAGTTAAGACAATTACATTTTCATTTTGGTTAGTAAATAATTTAGACACGTAAAAATGAGCTAAAGTTGGAGTTAGCCCCGTGATAGTTAAATTATTATCATATTTAAAATAGTTATCTAAAAAATCCATAATAGTAACCTCGATTTTATTTTTTATTTGGGAGAATGGTTTTTACTTTTTATGATTGTAAGTATTCATTAATTTATCTATATTAGTATTTTGGATAAAATCATTAATGATATTAGCAAATATAGGATAAAGCTCTTCTAAAGTAGTTAATTCCTGAGGGGTAAATTTACCTAAAACATAATCTTTGGTATCAATGTTAGTATTTTTAGAGATACCAACTTTTAACCTTAGAAAAGCATTGGTGCCTAAGTTTTCAATAATTGATTTAATGCCATTATGGCCACCGGCACTACTATTAGTTTTTAAGCGATAAGTACCAATAGGTAAATCTAAATCATCATGAATAACTAAGATATCTTCGGGAGTTAATTTATAAAAATTTAAAAATTCGCGGATGGCATTACCTGATAAATTCATATAAGTGGTAGGTTTTAGAAAAATCACTTTTTCATTATGAATATTTTGGGTGGTATATAAAGCTTGGAATTTGGATTGCCATGAGGTATCCTTTAAATAGCTATCTAGTACCATAAAGCCGATGTTATGCCGGGTGTTTTCATATTCCCGACCGGGATTACCAAGACCAATTATTAATTTCATTTCACTTCACCTCTTTTAGTTTTATTTTCTTTTTTAAAAATGTTTTGATATGTTTTTGTTTCACGATTAATTACTTTACTATATACTTTAGTACCAGCTTTGCCGTTTTTAACAAATTTCAACAGCACCATTATAGCACATTCTTCGGGTTTTGAGTAAATAAACTCAATTTCTTTTAAAGCAAGATTGTTTTTTTGGCTAAGACTTATAATTTCGGTTAAACGTTCAGGTCGGTGGACTAAATAAAATTTGCCATTATCTTTTAAAAGAGTTTTGGTTAATGTAAATATATCTTCTAAAGTAATAGTTAGTTCATGCCGAGATAAACTTTTACTTTCTTCCGTATTTAAAAGGCTTTGGGGATTAACTTTAAAAAAGGGAGGATTACAGGTTATGATGTCAAAATTATTTCCCGGGAAATAATTTGGGGTTGCTAAGGCATTGATATTAAGCATAGATATTTTAGTTTCTAAGTGATTATATTTAATACTTTCTTCGGCAAGATTAAAAACTTCAGGTTGAATTTCGATACCAGTGATATTTAAATCATATTTAGAGGCAAGTATCAAAGGAAGAGGCGCATTACCAGAACACAAATCTAGTAAAGTCTTATCACTTTTTTTAATGTCAGTGAACTCGGCGAGAAGAAGAGAGTCTAGCGAAAACTTAAATTTCGTACTATCTTGATAGATTTTTAAATCATAATCAAACAAATCATTTAAGACAACCATCACATTCTCCTAAGCTTACTTCAATTTTTTCATTATTAACTAAAACTTTATAGCTTCTTTTTAAGGTATCTTTACTTACAACGGGACCCCGTCCTTCGGGAGTATCTACAATCTCACCAATTTCCGGAAGGCCTACAGCACAGCGAACGTATTCTTCATCTTCATAAGTTAAGCAGCAAAGAAGACGTCCACATAAACCATTGATTTTCGAAGGATTTAGGGCAAGGCCTTGGTTTTTCGCCATATTCATGGAAACAGAGTCGATATGACTTAAGAAACTCGCACAACAAATTTTTTTACCACAGGCCCCAACACCGC